>NZ_LDNX01000125.1:0-82107 GCF_001027955.1 Kocuria sp. SM24M-10
TGATGTGGGGTGACGGCATGGGGTGGATGTTGACCACGTCCCGCCACCGCGGTGCGGAGACGTCGCGGCCCTCCTCGGCCACGACCTGCAGGGGTCACACGTGCAGGTGCACCGGGTGGTCCAGGGGGCTGGAGTTGGTCAGGGTCCACACCTCCACGGTGCCCACCCGGACCCGCTGGTCGGTGCGCTCGGCGTCGTACCCTTACCCGTCGATCGTGAAGGACATCATGCGGCCCGGTCTTCCTCCGCCGCATCCAGGGACAGCTGCTGGCGGCGGCTCAGCGGGCTCACCGGTCGCCTTCTTCCAGGGTCCGTAGGCGTTCCCGGTACTCCTCGGTGTTGATCTCTCCGCGGGCGTAGCGCTCCTGGAGGATCTCCCGGGACCGGCGCGGGCCTGCACCCGTCGTCGGCGGCGCGGTGCCGCCCTGCCAGGTGCCGCCGCCCGAGCCGCTGGTGAACGCCTTCACCAGCACGAAGACCAGCACCACCGTGCCCCCGATGAGCAGGAGCCAGAACAGCCACATCCACCCCATGCCGTCACCCCACATCATGACGGGTTCCTTCCGTGGTAGTTGCCGCTGTTCCGGGGCCGCCCTGTAGCGGCCCCGGACGACCTGCGGAGTCTCAGGAGCCGCTGGGCAGGCCCTGGAGCAGGCCCTCCATCTCGGTGATCTCGGCCTCCTGGGCCTCGATGACGTCCTGGGCCAGGGCCACGGCCTGCGGGTTCTGCCCCTGCTCGACCTGGTCGCGGGCCATCTCGACCGCGCCCTCGTGGTGGGCGGTCATCTGCTCCAGGTACAGCCGGGAGGCCTCGGTGCCCTGGGCGTCCTCCAGGGCCTGCATGTCCTCCTCGCTCATCATCCCGCTCATCCCCGCCCCGGAGCCGTGGTCCATGCCCTCCATGCCGCCGGACTCCATCATGGGCTCCTGGCCCCAGGCCTCGAGCATGGCGTTCATGCGCTCGATCTCCGGGCCCTGGGCGTCGATCACCTGCTGGGCGAAATCGGCGACCTCGGCCGGCACCTCCTCCTTGGCCAGCAGCGTCTCGCTCATCTCCACGGCCTGCTCGTGGTGCGGGACCATCATCTGGGCGAACATCACGTCCGCGTCGTTGTGCTCTTCGGCGATCGGCTCCTCGGAGGCCGAGGTGGTGCTGGGGGTCTCGGGGGCGGCGGTGGCCGGGGCGGCGGTCTCCGCGCTCGTGCCGGTGTCCTGCTCGTCGGCGCCGGTGCCGCAGCCGGTCAGGGCCAGGGCGGAGGCCAGGGCGAGGGTGCTGAGGGCGGTGGTTCGCTTCATGGGGGTGTCCTTCTCTTCTTGTCGGTTGTGTCGGTGGGTCAGTGGGTGGGGGCAGTCGTGGACTGCTCGGCGGGACGGCGGTCCTCGGCGCTGACGGCGGCCAGATGGGCCGGGTCGAGGTCGAGGCGGCGCAGCAGCTGGGCGTTGAGCGCCACCACGATCGTGGACGCCGACATCAGCACCGCGCCCACGGCCGGGGACAGCACGATCCCGATCGGCGCGAGCACCCCGGCGGCCAGGGGCACGGCGACCACGTTGTAGCCGGCGGCCCAGACCAGGTTCTGGATCATCTTCCGGTAGCTGGCCCGGGACAGGTCGATCATCGACAGCACCGCCCTCGGGTCGTTGCCGGCCAGGACCACCCCGGCCGACTCCATGGCCACGTCGGTGCCGGCGCCGATGGCGATGCCGACCTCGGCCCGGGCCAGGGCAGGGGCGTCGTTGACGCCGTCGCCGACCATCGCCACGGTCATCCCCCGGGACTGAAGCTCGGTGACCTTGGTGTCCTTGTCCTGCGGGAGGACCTCGGCGAAGACCTCGTCGATGCCCAGCTCGGCGCCCACGGCCTCGGCGACCTGCCGGGCGTCGCCGGTGATCATCGCCACGCGCACCCCCCGGTCCTGCAGGGCGGCCACGGCGGCGCGGGACTCGGGGCGGACCTTGTCCTCCAGGGCCAGGGCACCGATGACCGCTCCGTCCCGGAGCACGTGGAGGACCCCGGCGCCGCGGCTGGTCCACTCGTCCACGCCCGCCCGCAACGGCTCGGGGGTGTCCTGGTCGAGCTCGCGCAGCATGTTCGGCCCGCCCACCAGGACCTCGGCCCCGTCGACGGTGGCCTTCACGCCGCGGCCGGTGGCCGCGCGGAAACCGGTGCCCTGCAGGCCCAGCCGGGGGGCCTCGGGGTGCTCGGCGGCGGCGCGCACGATGGCCC
Organism: Kocuria sp. SM24M-10; assembly: GCF_001027955.1. Classification (NCBI taxonomy): domain Bacteria; kingdom Bacillati; phylum Actinomycetota; class Actinomycetes; order Micrococcales; family Micrococcaceae; genus Kocuria; species Kocuria sp. SM24M-10. Next base: position 2,228 of record NZ_LDNX01000125.1, read on the forward strand.
GGGCCACGGGGTGCTCGCTGTCGGCCTCGGCCGCCGCCGCCCAGGCCAGCAGCTCACCCTCGGAGACCCCGGGGACAGGGGCCGTGCCGGTGACGGCATGCGCCCCTTCGGTCAGGGTCCCGGTCTTGTCGAAGAGCACCACGTCGATGGTGCGCATCCGCTCCAGGGCCAGCCGGTCCTTGATCAGCACCCCGGCCTTCGCCGCGCGCTCCGTGGAGATCGCGATGACCAGCGGGATCGCCAGGCCCAGGGCGTGCGGGCAGGCGATGACCAGCACGGTCACGGTGCGGATCACCGCGTCGTCGGGGCTGCCCAGGACCGTCCAGGCGATGGCGGTGAGGATGCCGGCGGCCAGGGCGAACCAGAACAGCAGCGCGGCCGCCCGGTCGGCCAGGGCCTGGGCCCGGGAGGAGGACTCCTGGGCGGCCGCGACCATCCGCTGGATCCCGGCCAGGGCGGTGTCGGCGCCGACGGCTTCCACCCGCACGCGCACGGTGGTGTCGGTGGCCACGGTCCCGGCGACCACCGTCTCGCCCACGGTGCGGGCGACGGCCTGGGATTCGCCGGTGATCATGGACTCGTCGAACTCGGCCGTCCCGTCGACGATCTCCCCGTCGGCCGGGACCCGGGCCCCGGGGCGGATGAGCACGACGTCGCCCACGGCCAGCTCGGCGACGGGCACCGTGACTGTGTCGCCGTCGACGACCTTCTCGGCCTCGTCGGGCAGCAGCGCGGCCAGGGCGTCCAGGGCGGAGGAGGCCGCCCCGAGGGCGCGCATCTCCATCCAGTGGCCCAGCAGCATGATGACCACCAGCAGGGCCAGTTCCCACCAGAAGTCGAGGTCGAACCCGCCGATCCCCAGGGTGGTGACCCAGGAGGCGACGAAGGCGACGGTGATGGCCATGGCGATCAGCAGCATCATCCCCGGCTGCTTCGACTTCAGCTCGGTGAGCCCGCCGCGCAGGAACGGGGCACCACCGTAAAGGTAGATGACGGTGCCCAGCACCGGAGGGATCCAGGTAGAGCCCGGGAACTCGGGGACGTGGTAACCCAGCAGGTGCCCGACCATCGGGGAGAAGACCACTACGGGGATCGCCAGTACCAGCGAGAGCCAGAACTTGTTCTTGAACATCGCCGTGGAGTGCCCGGCGTGCTCGCCGTGGGTGTGGACCTGGTGGTCCTCGTCCACCGCCGAGTGGGCGTGGGCGTGCGGCATGGCCTGCCCGTGGGTGTCGGCATCGGCGTGCCGGCCGCGGTGGGCCGCGCCGTGGTGATCGGCGGGGTGGTCCGTGTCGTGGCCGGTGTGCGCCTGGCCCGGGGCGGTGGGGCGGTCGTGGTGCTGCGGGGTGCTCATGGCGTTCCTTTTCGCGCAGGTCCCTGGCGGGCCAGGGCGGTGGTCGGTCTCGTCAGGCGGTGACGAGGGTGTAACCGGCTTCTTCCACTGCGGTGCGGACCGCCTCCGTGCTCAGCGGGTGGTCGGCGGTGACCGTGACGGTGGAGGCCCCACCGGCCACCAGGTCCACGTGCACCTCGCTCACACCCTTCAGGGCGGTGAGCTCCTCGGTGACGCTGGTGGCGCAGTGGCCACAGGTCATGCCCTGAACCTGGTAGGTCGACGTCGTGCCGGTAGCGGAAGCCGTCCCAGCAGCAGGAGCCGCGTGATCGGCGGCGGGGGCGGGTGCGCAGCAGGCGCAGCCGGTGGAGGCCATCGGCAACGGGGAGCGGGTCTCGTGGCTCATGTGAAGCTCCTTCGATCGATTCGGGCGGTAGGACCGGATACGTCCTCACCACCCCCAGGTATATACCCCCCAGGGGTATGTTGCAAGCGTGGGGTCATGCGGCGACCGTGGTTTCACGGGGGCGGTGCCGGGTGGGGCGGGGTAGCTCCACGGTGAAGACCGTCCCAGCTCCGGGACCGGAGGAGCTGACGTTCAGCGTTCCGCCGTGGGCCTCGACCAGGGCCCGGGAGATGGTCAGGCCGATCCCGGAGCCGCCGTGGTCGCGGTCCCGGGCGGTGTCCCCGCGCCAGAAGCGCTCGAACACCTGGGGCAGGTTCTCGGCGGCGATCCCGTCGCCGGTGTCGGCCACGACCAGGCCGAGACGGCCGGGGCCGTGGACGGCGGCGCGCACGGTCACCGTGCCACCGGGCGGTGTGTGGCGCAGGGCGTTGGTGAGCAGGTTGCCCAGCACCTGACCCATCCGCTGCCGGTCCACCTCCACGACCCCGGCGGCATCCTGCGCCTCGAGCACCAGATGCACGCCCTTGGCGGCGTAGGCCTCCCGGTGGGCCTCGACGGCGGTGCGCAGCAGCTCGTCGACAGGTTGTGCGGTGCGCTCCAGCTCGATCCGGCCCTCCTCGGCCCGGGAGACGTCGTGGATGTCCTCGACCAGGCGCGTGAGGCGTCCCAGCTGGTCGGTCATGAGCTCCCCGGTGGCCTCGTCCCAGTGCGTCACCCCGTCTTGGAGAGCCTCGCAGTAGACGGAGAGCACCGAGATCGGAGTGCGCATCTCGTGGGCCAGGTCCGAGAGCATCCGCCGGCGGGTGTCCTCGGTGCGCTGCAGACGGGTGGCCATGGTGTTGAACGAGGTGGCGACCGCGTCCACCTCGGTGCCGGCACCCAGGGCCGGGACCCGGGTGTCGTAGCGCCCGCGGGCCATGGACTGGGCCGCCTGGGTAAGTGCGGCCAGGGGCCGCTGGAGGCGGCGGGTGAAGAACCAGGTCACCGCCGCCGCGCACACCACAGCAGTGCTCAGGGCCGCCCCCAGGATGATGAGGTTGGTGTCACGGTAGGCCTGCTCCACGTGCAGGAGTTCCGGGGAGTTCTCCGAGTGCCCGGCCATGATCAGGTGTTCGTGGAAGATCGGGGGCCCGGCCAAGGAGGCCACGGCCACGGCGGCGAGGATGCTGGCGGCCACCACGATGGCCTGGGCCAGGAAGAACCGGGAGGCCAACCCCCAGCTGTGCCGCCGGCCGCTCACCGGCTCACCATCCGATAGCCGACCCCGCGCACGGTGTCGATGTAGGCGCTCTGATCCTCACTGAGTTTCCGGCGCAGGTGACCGATGTGCACATCCACCAGCCGCTCATCGCCCACCCAGGCCGGGTCCCACACGGTGTCGATGAGCTGACGACGGGACAACGCCTGGTGCGGCCGCGCCGTCAGGGCGGCCAGCAGGTCGAACTCGGTGCGGGTCAACCCCACCGGCTCACCGACCACCCGCGCCTCATGGGCGGTGAGATCGACGGTCAGGTCCCCGAACACCCGGGCCGGCTCCACAGCAGTCACGGTGGTGCGGGGCCGGCGCAGCACCGCGGCCACCCTCGCGACGAGCTCACGCACACTGAAAGGCTTGGTGATGTAGTCATCGGCCCCGGCCGCCAGGCCGGCCAGCTTGTCGTCTTCGTCCCCGCGGGCGGTGAGCATCAGCACGTAGCACTCGGAGAAGCCCCGGATCCTGCGGCACACCTCGATCCCGTCCAGCCCGGGTAACCCCAGATCCAGCACCACCACATCAAAGCTCCGGCTGCGGGCGGCCTCCACGGCGTCGGGCCCGGTGTGGGCGGTGGCCACGTCATAGCCGGCGCGGGTGAGGTAGGTGGCGATCATCCGGGCCAGGGGCTTCTCGTCGTCGACCACCAGCACCCGCCCGGTCACCGCATCGATGCCAGAATCCATGACTTCAGTGTCCCCTCCGTCCGCACCGCATTCGTGCCGGAGACTGGTCGGGGGAGGAATCTTCGCCAAACCTTCACGGAGAACGCCACAGGGTCCCTCCCCGACCGGTCGACAATGGTGGATGGCCCTCGCAGTGTGGTGCGAGGCGGAAAGGACCCATGAACCCCCTGACCCGTAGAACCCTGCTCGTGGGCGGCCTCGGCCTGCTCGGCACCGGCGCCCTGGCCGCGTGTACTTCCCCGGCGGAGAGCCCGGCACCGGCCGGAGCGAGCAGCACCGGCACGGCGATCACCCATGTGCACGCCATCACCCGCGACACGGTGACCGGAGGCGGCGCAGGAGCAGGAGCAGGAGCAGGGGTGATCCTGCTGGCCACCCATGAAGGGCTGTTCCGTCTCCAGGACGGGGAACTGACTCAGGCAAGTCCGGTCGTGGACCTGATGGGCTTCACCGTCACGCCCGAGGGCCGCTATCTGGCCTCGGGCCACCCCGGTATCGGCACCGATCTGCCCGAACCGGTCGGGTTGATCGAATCCACCGATCAGGGCGAGACCTGGGAGGTGCTCTCGAGGGGCGGGGAATCGGACTTCCACACCCTGGCCGCCGGTCCGAACGGGGTGCTCGGCTTCGATGGGCAGCTGCGCGCCAGCTCCGACGGGCGCACCTGGGACACCCTCGAGATCCCCTCCGCCCCGGCCGCCCTGGCGATCGCCCCGGGCACAGGCACCATCCTGGCCACCACCGAGGACGGCGTCATGCGCTCCCAGGACGACGGTGCCACCTGGGACACCCTGGACACCCCGCAGCTGATGTCCCTGATCGCCTGGGCCGACGACAAGACCATCGTCGGGGCCGGGGTCGACGGGAACCTGCTGACCAGCGCAGATGCCGGGGAAACCTGGACGGCCAGTGACCAGCCGATCGGGGAGATCACCGCCCTGGGGGCCGGGCTCACGGAGGAAGGCGAGACTGAGGCCCTGCTCGTGGCCGACGGAACCGTGCTGCGCACCACCGACGGCGGGAACACCATCGAACAGCTGCTTTGACCCCGTTCACGTTCACCCGCTCGTGGACGAGTCTCCCTGGCACGCCCACGTCTCAAGCGTTCACGCACAATGCCCGCCCACAATGCCCGTCAATGTGCGCGCCTGGAGCAGGGCAGCAGGAGCTGTCCCTCAACCGATGCCGGGGCAGAACAAGAGACCCCTGCTCTCTGCAGGGGCCTCTTGAAGGATGCCGGGGGCAGGCTACGCGCACTCGTCGTAGTGGTCCTCATGCTCCGCATGCCGGTGACCGTCGTGGAGATAATCCACATGATCGCCGTGTTCAACGGTCTCGTGCCCGCAGTTCTCTCCGTGAGTGTGTTCTGCTTTGGTGTGCTCGGCCTGCTTGTCGTGACCAGCCATGATGATCCCCCTTGGACGTACGGGCCCAGGACAGGCTCGTCTTTCCAGTGGAGCACCGGCACCAGGATCTGGCAATGCTTCTGCGGGACCACCAGGGCGAGACCCGGCCCTGCCCGAAGTGCACGCTTCTGCTGACGAAGCAGAAATTTCCTGGCGGATCTCCCACCCTAGAACTCAGGGACCAAACGCGCTATCGCTGATTGATCCGCGGACACTGGCTGCATCAGTAGCTCGACGCGACCTTCTTTACATATGGCCGGTTATCAGCCGCTCCACGAGAACGACATTGCAGTTGGGGTTGGCCCGTGCGGGGGCAGGCCCTGTCCTGATGGGCGTGCTGGCCGTGCTGGCACGCTCCCCACAGGGATGCTGTTACCGAGGAGCAATGGGTCAGGAGTCGTCGTCCTGGCTCCACAGCCAATGCAGGTAGATGGCGCCCCATCCCGGGCCCAGGGTGTCCACCAGGGCGTTGGCCACCGTGCGGGCGTCCACCCAGGGGTAGCGCTGACCGATCCGCGTAACTTCCTGGCAGATTCTCTCCGGATCGTGTCCCTCGTGGTGCAGGGCGAGGGCGGCTTCACTGAGCCGGGCCTCGAAGAGCCGTCGATCCGTCAGGGGCACGGGCTCAAAGGTGATAGACATCAGACTCCCTCAGAACAACGATCGCCCCAGGGAGCCGGAGTTGCTCCCACGAGCAGCTCCGCGAATGGTGGAGACATAGTAAGCAACATCACACTCGAATGGCTATTCAAGGCTTTATCTCATGTGCTAACTCCCATGGCGCTCTCGGGGACAGCGCACGCCCCACGGCAACGGTGCAGCGAACTCCTACGGATCCACCGGAGTCAGGAGGGCGTTGACCGCCACCTCAGCTCTCCGGGCAGTTCGTCGAGGTACTTGGAGGTGGTGGTCACCGAAGCGTGACCCAGCAGCTGGGCAACGACCTTCACGTCCCAGCCTTCGGTGAGCATCAGGGTGGCTGCGGTGCTACCGGACATTGCCCGCGGGAATGATGATGCAGTTGAGGTTCCCTTCGCGGGCATTCCTTTCACGTTTCGTGGTGGGTGTTACCGGGTTGGTTCGGCTTCCCGCCACGGTCCTACGTGCTCGCGCTTGCGCTGGCCGCTGAGCAGCTCACCGGCGTCGGCGACGTCGCCCACCCGGTGCACCTTCACGAGGTTGGTGGTGCCGGCGACCCCGGGGGGCGAGCCGGCGCAGATCACCACGAGGTCGTCCTCCCCGGCCAGACCCTGCTCCTGCAGGTGGAGGTCCACCTGCCGGGTCATGTCGTCGGTGTGGTCGACCTTGGCCACCTGGATCGGCTGCACGCCCCACAGCGGGGACATCAGGGCGGTCACCAGCGGCTCGGGGGTGAAGGCCAGGATCGGGTGGGCCGGGCGCAGCCGGGAGAGCCGGCGGGCGGAGTCCCCCGACTGGGTGAACGTGCAGATGTAGCTGACGTCCAGCTGCCGGGCGATGGTGACCGCCGCCCGGGTCACCGCGCCGCCGCGGGTGCGCGGCTCCGTGCCCAGCGCCGGGACGCGCTCGAGCGCCTGGGACTCGGTGGCCTCGATGATCCGCGCCATGGTCTCGATGGTCTCGATCGGGTACTTGCCCACCGAGGTCTCCCCGGAGAGCATCACCGCGTCCGCGCCGTCGAGCACCGCGTTGGCGCAGTCGGAGGCCTCCGCGCGGGTGGGGCGCGGGCTGTCGATCATCGACTCCAGCACCTGGGTGGCCACGATCACCGGCTTGGCCCAGCGCCGGGCCAGCTCGATGGCGCGCTTCTGCACGATCGGCACCTGCTCCAGCGGCAGCTCCACGCCGAGGTCGCCGCGGGCGACCATGATGCCGTCGAAGGCGTCGATGATCTCGTGCAGGGAGTCCACCGCCTGCGGCTTCTCGATCTTGGCGATCACCGGCAGCCGGCGGCCCTCCTCGTCCATGATCTCGTGCACCCGCACGATGTCCTTGGCGTCGCGCACGAAGGACAGGGCGATCAGGTCCACGCCGCGGCGCAGGGCCCAGCGCAGGTCGTCCTCGTCCTTGTCGGACAGGGCCGGGACGTTCACGGCGACCCCGGGCAGGTTGATGCCCTTGTTGTTGGACACCGGCCCGCCCACGACCACCTCGGCCGTCACGGTGGTGTCCGAGACGGCGGTGGCGCGCAGGGCGACCCGGCCGTCGTCGATGAGCAGCGGGTCGCCCACGTTCACGTCCCCGGGCAGGGCCTTGTGCGTGGTGGAGCACAGGCTCGCGGTGCCCTCGACGTCCTCGACCGTGATGGAGAACTCGTCGCCGGGCAGCAGCTCGTGGGGCCCGTCGGCGAAGCGGCCGAGCCGGATCTTGGGGCCCTGCAGGTCGGCGAGGATCGCGACGGTCTGCCCGAGGTCCTCGGAAGCCCGGCGCAGGTTCTCGTAGGACGCGTCGTGCACGGAGTGGTCGCCGTGGCTCATGTTGAGCCGGGCCACGTTCATCCCCGAGGCGATCGCCTGGGAGAGGTTCTCGTAGGAGGAGATGGCCGGACCGATCGTGGCCACGATCTTTGCTCGTCGCATAGGGGGACGTCCTGTCGTCGGTTTAAAAGGGGGAGGGGAGGTCAAGCACGGATGTGGCCGGAGCATCGGCGCGATGCCCCGTGATGCTCCGGCGACGGTGTTCTGGGGCTGGGGGCATCAGCGCGGTCGAGGCGATCCCCAGTGGTGGACCCTGGGGTGCTGGGAACGCGGCGATGTCAGGCGGCCTGACACCGGTGGTGTCAGGCCGCCTGCTCATCGGTGTGTTTAGAGGGCGTCTGCGGTGTGGGTGGTGTGAGCGGCCGGTGTCAGGGCGCGGGCGATGTGCTGGCCGGTCTGGCGCAGCAGGGCCGCGGAGAGACGGGGGTCGGTGGCGCTGTCCTGGTCGGTCATGGCGCTGAGCGCGTAGACCTTCTCGATGCCATGGGCGGGCAACCGGTCTGTGTCCAAGGCGTTGTGCCCCACGACGGCGATCACCGGCACCGGATTCGCGCGGCGGGCCACGACCAGAGGCAGCTTGCCCGACAGCGTCTGGGTGTCCAGCTTCCCCTCCCCGGTGATCACCAGGTCGCAGCCGACGGCGTGATCGTCGAAGCCGAGCAGGTCCAGGAAGAACCCGGCTCCGGAGACCATCCTCGCGCCCAGCAGCATCGCGGCCCAGCCCAGCCCGCCGGCGGCGCCGGCCCCGGGAACGCCGGCGGCCTCCTCAGCGGGCCAGCCGGCCTCCCACAGGCGCCGGAGCAGGCACCCCAGCCCGGCCTCGAGGACCTCGACGTCGTCGGGGGTGGCGCCCTTCTGCGGGCCGTAGACGGCCGCCGCCCCGTTGCGGCCCAGCAGGGGATTCTGCACATCGTTGGCGGCGATCAACTCCACCCCCTCCAGATCGACCAGCCCGGTGAGCTCGACCTCGGCGATCTCACCCAGGGTGGCGCCGGTGGGCACAAAGGCTTGGCCGGCCCGGTCGGAGAACACCGCGCCGAGGGCGGAGAGCATCCCGGCCCCGCCGTCGGTACTGGCGCTGCCACCTAGGGCCAGCACGATCCGGGTCGGACGGTGGGCCAGCACGGCCCGGATGGCCTGACCGAAGCCCACGCTGCTGGACTCGCGCGGGGCCAGGCGGCCGGTGGGCAGCATCTGCAGCCCGGCGGTGGTGGCCACCTCCACCACGGCGGCGGTGCCGTCGAAGGCCACCGTGGTGGTCGCCGGGTCCCCGGTGGGGCCGGTGATCGGGATGGTCAGCGCCTGGAACCCCGCACCCAGGGCCGCGGCCACACTGCCGTCCCCGCCGTCGGCTAGGGGCAGGGTGTGCACCTGGGCCAGTGGGTTGTCCTGGAGCAGGCCGGCGGCCAGGGAATCGGCGACCTGGGCGGCGGTCAACGACCCTTTGAACTTGTCCGGGGCGATCAGGATCCGCGGTGTTGTCAAAGAATTCGTGCTCATCGGGCGGCCTCGTTCACGAGCTCATCGTCGCGGTACCAGGGCTTACGGGCAGCCGTGGGGTGGGTGTCACTGACCATGGTGTGGTCCATCAGTGTTGTCCTCGGTGTCGAGAAGGGAATGCTCCGCGACGGTGCGCTGAGCCCTCAAGGGAAGAGTGGGGCCTGCCCCGGGCATGGGACAGTCAGGGGCCGGCCGGCACGGTGCCGGCCGGCCCCTGAGACGCGCCTCAGGCGGAGGCGGAGGCTGTTCAGGCGGAGGTCAGGGACTTGGCCAGGGCCTCCACGATCGCCTCGGTGATCTCGTTGGTGTCGGCGGTGCCGCCGATGTCGCGGGTGAGGTGCCCGGCGGCGGTGGTGGCCTCGATCGCGGCCTCGACCCGGCGGGCCTCGGCGTGCAGGCCGAAGTGGTCGAGCATCAGGGCGGCACTGGCGATGGTGCCGATCGGGTTGGCGATCCCCTGCCCGGCGATGTCCGGGGCGGAGCCGTGGACGGGCTCGAACATCGAGGGGTACCGGCGCTCCGGGTTCAGGTTCGCGCTGGCGGCCAGCCCGAGGCTGCCGGCCATCGCGGAGCCGAGGTCGGAGAGGATGTCGGCGTTGAGGTTGGAGGCCACCACCACCGAGAGCTCCTCCGGGTGCAGGATGAACTTGGCGCTCATCGCGTCCACCAGCACGGACTCCGTGGCCACGTCCGGGTAGTCGGCGGCCACGCGGGCGAAGACCTCGTCCCAGAGCACCATGCCGTACTGCTGGGCGTTGGACTTGGTGACGCTGGAGACTTTCTTGACCGTGCGGGTGCGGGCCAGGTCGAAGGCGAAGCGGATGATCCGCTCACAGCCCTTCTCGGTGAACAGGGAGGACTGGACGGCGACCTCGTTGCCGGGGCCCCGGCCGGAGAGGTTGCGCCCGCCGAGACCGGCGTACTCGCCCTCGCTGTTCTCCCGGACCACGACCCAGTCGAGTTCGGTGTCATCGGCCTTGCGCAGCGGGGAGACCACACCGGGGAGGAACTTCACGGGGCGGATGTTGGCCCACTGGTCGAAGTTCTGGGTGATGTTCAGCCGCAGCCCCCACAGGGACACGTGGTCGGGGACGTTCTCCCACCCGACGGCGCCGAAGAGGATCGCGTCGAAGTTCTTGAGCTCCTCCAGGCCGTTGGGGTCCATCATCACCCCATGCTCGGCGTAGTACTCGGAACCCCAGGGGAACTCGGTCCACTCGAAGGAGAAGGCCTCGCCGGACTGCTCGGCGATCGCGTCGAGGACCTTGCGGCCGGCGGCGACGACCTCCTTGCCCACCCCGTCGGCGGGGATCGAGGCGATCTTGAAAACCTGGTGCTCAGCCATGGTGGTGCTCTCCTTGTCGAGGTCTATCTGGTGTTGCCCGCATCACATCGCGGTGTCAGGTACCAGTAGAGCGCCCTGGAACGCATAAGGTCCAAGACTCAATTCGCATCCCCTACATAGAGAAGTCCTATGGTACGGAGGAGTGGGCCGCCGTGTGCCGGGCGGCGATCTCCAGGAAGGCCCGGGCGGCCGGAGTCAGGTCTGACGGGCGGCTGAGCACGGCCACGTGGAGCACCGTGGTCGGCTCGATTCCCAGCACGCGCAGCCCTGCCTGGCGTGCCAGTGGGGTCCAGGAGGAAGGCATCACCGCGTGCCCGACGCCGGCCAGCACCAGGGGCAGCACCGAGGTGCGGTGGGCGACCTCGGCGGCGATCTGCACCTGCACCCCGCCGGCCAGGGCGTCGTCGACGAGCCAGCGCATCAGCGAACCCCGCTGAGAGACCACCACCCGGTGTCCGACCAGGTCCTGCCGGCCGATGGCCTCGCCGTCGCCGAAGTCGTCGGCCTTGGGGTTGACGATCAGCACCAGCGGCTGCTGCTCCAGGTGCATCACGTCGACCTCCGCGGAGCGGAACGGCCGATCCGAGCCCAGGATCCCGATCTCCGCGCTGCCGGTGCGCACCGCCTCGGTCACCTCATCGGGGGTGAAGGCCGCGTCCACGCTGACCGTCACTGCCGGGTGGGCCCGGGTGTACACGGCGATCATCGACGTCAGTGGCTCGATGCCGGGGGAGGGCATGGCCACCACGTCCAGGCGGCCGCTGCGCACCCCGCGCAGATCATCGATGGCCGCCCGGGCCGTCTCAAGATCACGGACCACCACCCGGGCCGGGCCCACCAGCTCCTGACCGGCCTCGCTGAGCACCACCCGCCGCCCGATCCGGTGGAACAGTGAGACCCCCAGCTCCCGCTCCAGGCCCTTGATCGTCTGCGACAGTGAGGGCTGGGCGATGATCAGCTGCTCGGCCGCCCGGGTGAAGCCGCCGTGGTCCACCACAGCCAGGAAATATTTCAGCTGCCGGACGTCCATGTCTGCCTTTCGCTTGTCGTGCACCACTGAGCTCCAGGGCTACTTCCGCGACCGACGACTCAGGCCCATCACCACCGCATCCGCGCTCAAGCGCGTGCAGTGATCCGAGATGTCGCTGCGGCGGGATCTTGCCCGAGGCATGGCCGGAGGTGGCGAGGGGGTCGCGGGTTGATCAGAGGCCCGATGGTGTCTGGATCACTGAACCCATTGGTTCTTCCTATCGGCGTAGTAGATAACAGGCCTTGGACGTGATGCAAATCACGGGCGCATGGTGAGTCCATCCCACCGATGGAAAGGACCAGGACCGTGCAGACCCAACAACCCGTCCTCACCGGCCCCATGAGCGCCCCACCCCGCACCGACGTGCGCGCCGCCCTGCTGGGCGGCAAGACCTTCCGGAGCCTCAGCGAGCAGACCCTCTCGCCGCGGGAAGAGAAGTTCGAACGCGGCCGCCAAACCCTGGGCCTGTTCCTCGCCCCGGCGGTGGCGATCCTCTTCGCGCTGCTGCCGCTGAACCTGGATGCGACCCAACAGACCCTGGCCGCGGTGCTGCTGGGCGTGATCATCCTGTGGATCTGCGAGCCCGTGCCCATCCCGGTCGGCGGCCTCATCGGCGTGGCCGCCGTGGTGATCCTCGGCGTTGCTCCGGCCGGGGACGTGCTGGCCCCGTTCGGCTCCACTACGATCTTCACCTTCATCGGCGCGTTCATCCTGGCCCAAGCCATGCTCAAGCACGGCATCGCCCAGCGCCTGGCCCTGGCCGTGCTCTCCATCCCCGGGGTGGGCAAGTCCACCTACCGGATCATCATCGCCTTCGGCGTAATCACCTGCATCCTCTCCGCCTTCGTCTCCAACACCGCCACCGTGGCGATGCTCATGCCCACCGCCCTGGGCATCCTGGCCGTGATCGCCCAGATGATGCAGGACAAGGGTGTGGTGAAGGCCGACTTCGACCCGCTGCGCCTGCGCGTGGGCGCCGCCCTGCTGCTGATGCTCGCCTACGGCGCCTCCGTCGGCGGGCTGCTCACCCCGGTCGGCTCCCCGCCCAACCTCATCGGCCGCGGCCTGATCGAGGAGGCCACCGGCACCCGCATCTCCTTCGCCCAGTGGATGGCGGTGGCCTTCCCCATCTGCGCGGCCATGTTCGTGGTCCTGGCGATCGTGATGTTCCTGCTCAACAAGCCCGAGATCCGCCGCATCGAAGGTGTGGAGGACTACATCCGCGAGCACCGTGCGGCCCAGGGGAAGATGTCCCGGGCCGAGAAGAACACCCTGATCGCCTTCGGTCTGACCGTCACCCTGTGGCTGCTGCCGGCCTTCGTGAGCCTGTTCGCCGGTACCGAGTCGGCCGCCTACATCTTCCTCGACGACCGCCTCGACGAAGGCATCGTCGCCGTGCTCGGCGCCTCCCTGCTGTTCATCCTCCCCACCAACTGGGCCAAGCGTGAGGCCACACTGACCTGGTCGGATGCGGCGAAGATCGACTGGGGCACCATCATCCTCTTCGGCACCGGCATCATCTTCGGCTCCCTGCTGGCCGACACGGGTCTGGCCGAGACCATCGGCACCGGGGCCTCGGAGAACCTGAACATCACCAACGTCGTGGCGATCACCGTGTTCTCCGCCGTGCTGGCCGTGCTGATTTCCGAGACGACCTCCAATACCGCCTCGGCGGCGGTGATCGTTCCGATCGTTATCCCGCTGTGCCAGGCCATCGGTGTGGACCCGTTCGTCCCCGCCATGGCCGCGACCTTCGCCGCGTCCTTCGGGTTCATGCTCCCCGTCTCGACCCCGCAGAACGCCATCGTCTACGGCACCGGGGCGGTGCCCATCACCCGCATGATCCGCACCGGCATCGTCTTCGACATCCTCGGCGTGGCCCTGATCGTCAGCATCGTTCCGGTGATGATCGCCCTCGTCGGCATCGGCGGATAGCGCACACCATCCATGTGCCGAGGGCGGCGCCAGACGGTGTCGAACTCACCAGAGGACGGATTCTTGAGGCCCTACCATAACGGTGGGGCCTCAAGGATTTTCCGTGCCAAAGACTCAGCGAAACCCAGCAGATACCGCGTGTCCTCCAGGAATGGGGCGGTAGCGGCACTCTCTGCTTTACATATGGCCGGCTATCGGACACTAACCGACGGGAGTTCTCGCAGCTGTTGGAACTCCCGTCCGGCCAATTCTCCCGCGGTTCCGCGGCGCACCGGGATTCCCCGGACCGTGCCGGACGTCGGATCGCTCACCGAGGTGCTGCCGCGGCACGGGTCAGCGTAGAACTCCTGCATCAGATGCACGATTCCACGGTGACGAGAGATCCGGATGGACGCTACACCGGGCCAGGTCCCTGCCGCCCTGACCGACGCCGGCGTAGGGCTACTCCGCGGCGACGAGCGGGTGCTCGAGGCGATGTCGGACGGGCGGATGGCGTCAGTAGCCCCGACGACGTAGCCAACTCTCGCCTCCTCAACACCCGTGCCTACCGGTTGACTATGTCCTTCCGAGCAGGGCAACAACGGCTTCCCGGTGCAGCAAAGCCCCCGGTAAATCACCGGGGGCTTTGCTACTCTCTTGCATCTGTTACTGCACGTCGACGAATACCTTGTCGCCGAGCATGCCAGGGGTGACGGCGAGAACGCCTTGGTCAGCCGTCGTGGTCGGCACTTCAAAGGCTGCATTGCCTGTTGCCGTGCCATCCGTGTAGAGCGTGCTCGTGGTATCGATCGCCTCCGGTGCGACAACGGAGTTGTCGAAGCTGTTGACCGTCGTGCTGTCTGCTGTCACGTATTCGACTGTGACGGAAGCCGGTATCTGCCCATCTGGGTCATCGCCCAGATAGGTCGCGGAGTAATTAACGAGCATGTACTCCGAGCCCTCGGCAGGCGGCTCGTTGAATTCATTGGCAGAGACAACTGCGTCCGTAGCGGCGAGGGTGACGGAGTTGACGACGACGCGCCAGTCGTCGGACTCGATCACCGAGCCGATGGGGTAGGGGTTCCCGCGCGTTCCGGCTTCGGCGGCCGCCTCGCCCTCGGCGGCGTCTTCCTCGGCTGCACCATCATCGGCAACCGCGTCATCAGACGGTTCAACGACGGTGGTGTTCCCACTGTCGAACGCTTCATCAAAAGAGGTCGTGACGACGGTCAAGAACACGACGACTCCGACAACCGTGCCCACGATCGAGAGGATCACAGCGGTGATGCCCATCCACTTGGACTTGTCCTTAAGGAACAGGGAAACGAGACCCAGAACAAAGGCAATCGGCAGCAGGATCCAGCCGACGATGAGGGCGCCGGGGATGCAGGCGAAAATGAAGCCGAGCACTGCTGTGATCAGCGCGATGAGTCCCACCACGTTCGACTGCTTTTTCGCCTTGGTCTGCGGAGGCGGAAGCGTCTGCGTCGATGCCCCATGGTCATAATGCGCGGGGAAGGGTTGTTGCGCCTGGTGGGGAGGGATTTGCTGTGATCCCTCCCTGGGAGGTCCTGATGATGTCATTGCCCAATATTCGCAGATGCGAAAGTCCCACAGCGTCAAGACACGACGCCGCCGCCCCGCACGAACTCTTGTCGAGGCGATCATGCTGGAGCAGGCTTCCTCGGCGCTTCCTGCAGTGCGGTTGAGGCGCCGATGAACGCCGTGCACCCAGGTTCCGCCTCGGCCAGACGGGGGCGAGGATAGACTTGAGCTGAGACTTTGTACTAACTGATGGGAAAGTGCGTTATCCGTTTCTTCGGTGATCGAGGTCATCGGGGCTGTTGGCGTTTCAGGTCGATGTAGTCGGACATGGGTGTGGCGGATCGGGCGGCGTGCTGGGCGATGATGTCGGGGCTGTAGCCGAGGAGATCGATCAGGGTTCGTGCGTCGACTTCTTGGGTGAGGTCGCGCAGGGTGGCGTTGCGGGCGCGTTGGGCGTCGATGCCGAGGACTTTGAGCCTGCCGGAGAGAGTGTTCGGGTGCAGGTGCCGGCCCGCACGGGTGCCAGGGAACAGCCACGGCGTGCCGGTGTTGATGGTGTTCTGGTGCCCGGGGTCCTGCAGGTGCTGCCAGAACACCTCGGTGAGCGCTTCGGGAATGGCTGTCGGGGTGGTCCCGAGGGTGAGGAGCATGCCGTCCGGTGTGGCCGTGAGGTGTTCCCGGCGGAGCAGGACGATCTTGTTCAGGGGATGGGCCCACAGCAGCAGGATCAGCCCGGCCAGGCGGGTGGAGCTGGTGACCTGGCGGTGTTCGAGGCAGTTCCGGAGGAGCTCGAGGCGCTGTGACTGGGTGATCATGGGCGTGGAGTGGGCGTTGCGGAACGGCACCTGAAGTGCCCCGGTGCGGTGGTCCTGGTCGTGGTCGAGCCAGCGGATGAAGGCCCGGATGTGCTTGCGGGTACTGGGGCCGGCGCTGAGGTAGTCGTCGAGGTGGAGTTGCTGAAGTTCTTGCGCGGTCGCGTGATGGTGGGCTCGGAGCCAGAGGAGGAACTTTCCGGCTTCGGTGATCTCTTGTTTGGCCGTATGGGTGCTGGCCTGAAGATCGGTGTCGGGCTCGGCCGCCTGGGCGCGGATGCGCTTCAGGTGGTGCCAGGTGGCGAAGCGTTCGATGAGGTGGGCGGTGCCGTCCTCAGGCAGGGCGGCGATCCTGGTGGTGAGCCAGTGTTCGAAGCGTGCGAGGGTCTCGTTGCCGCGGGCGTCCATCATGCGGTGGTGGACGAGCAGAGCCCGGAGGTGTTCGGCGGCGTTCGAGCGGGGGAGACGGTCGAAGGCTTCGTGGGTGAGCGCCAGTTCGCGGGCGCCGATAGCTTCCAGCAGGGTCCTGGCCCGGGTGCCTGGGCGCATGTAGGTGTAGACGCTCTCGGGCCGTTGGGAACTGGTGAGCACTTTGATGAGCCGGTGCAGGCGGAGGTCGTTGCCGGGGGCGAGCACGGTGGTGAGGTCGTCGGTGAGCGCGCAGCGGATGCAGCGCCCGGCCCGGAATCTTTCGGCTTCGCGGTGACAGCGGGTGCAGGTCAGGGCGGTGGTGATGCCGGCGCAGTCACGGCAG
Source organism: Kocuria sp. SM24M-10 (assembly GCF_001027955.1). Lineage (NCBI taxonomy): Bacteria > Bacillati > Actinomycetota > Actinomycetes > Micrococcales > Micrococcaceae > Kocuria > Kocuria sp. SM24M-10. Next base: position 18,667 of record NZ_LDNX01000125.1, read on the forward strand.
ATGGGCTCTCGTTCGGTGGAGCGGCCCGGGAGCATGCGGTGTTGCCCGCAGTGCGGGCAGGTGCCGTAGGTGTGGGTGGCTTCGGTGAAGCAGGCCCCGCAGATGGCTCCGTCGGGCCAGTGGAGGCGGATCTTGGCGACCTGCTGGTGGCAGCGGTCGCAGGCGTGGGGCCCGGTCGAGCGGGGTCGGCCGCGTTTGTTCTGGGTGGGGAGGTCGGTGAGCGTGGGCGGCCGGGCGGATCCGTTGCCGTCGGTGGCCGGGCGCCAGGGGTCAGTCATTGTCGTCGTCGATGATGCGGGCGCGCACGGGGCGGTAGTGGCGAAGGTCGGGGAGGTCTTCGCCGGTCCCCGCGCGGTGTTGCCGGACGGTCTTGGCGTCGGTGGCCGTGTAGGTGATCAGGTCGTTGGGCGTGACCTCGAGGGCGTCGCAGAGGGCGACGAGGACCTTGAAGGAGATCCGCTCGGGCTGCTGGGTCACGATGCGCCACACGGCATTGGCGGTGAGGGTGATGCCACGTTCGTGCAGCAGTTCGGCGAGGTCCTTGGCGGTGTGCACGCCGCGGCGTGCCATGATCTCGCGGACCCGCCAGGTGTAGGTGATCTCGCGTGTGCTCATGGGGCTCTCCTGGGTGCGGGCAGCCCGAGGGCTGCCTGGATGGTGCGGTCGTGGGCCCGTTCCAGGGCCAGTCGCTGGTAGTCGGGGGAGGGCAGGGAGTAGATCGAGGTCGTCGCGGCGTGCTCGTGACCGAGCTGGAGTTGGACGAAGGTGACGTCGAAGCCCGCCCCGGTGATCAGCTGTGTGGCGTAGGAACGACGGAAGGAGTGCAGATCGAGCCCGGGCGGGAAACCGAGCTCATCGATGAAGGCACGCAGCCGCCCGAGCAGGTGGGATTCGCCCACGATCGCCCCGGTGCTGGTGGGGAAGAGATCGCTCACCGGGTGCCCGTAGCGGGGCAGCCCGTTGCGGATCCAGTCCTGGATCATTTCCGCTGACCAGGGCCAGACGGTCAGCACGGAGCGGACCTTCTTCGCCGAGCCGCGGTGGGACTTTCCCCAGCGCACGCGCAGCACGCCGTGGCCGCCGAGATAGGGGGCCCGGTTGTTGGACGAGAAGTCCACGACCTGCAGGTGCCGCAGTTCGTTGGAACGCAGCCCCCAGCTGTAGGCCGTCTTGAACGCGATCGCGTCCCGCCAGGCGGCCACCGCACCCTTGCGCCCGGAGACCAGGATCCGCTCGACCTCCAGATCGGCCAGGTCGAACAGCTCCTGCAGCTCGGCCTGGGTGAAAGGACGTTTGGCCGGGCGCGCCTCGGTGGGCTGGGCATGGGTGAGGCGGTTGAGCTCGGTCACGACCTGGGCGAAGACCTGCCCGAACGACCTCGCGGCCTGCTCGCACCAGTCGTAGTGCGGATCGCAGGCGTAGTCGCAGAACAGCTTGATCGCCCCCTGATAGGAGCGCACGCTCCCGTGAGAGAGGTTGCGCACCGCGCGGGCGTGGGAGAAGAAGTCGTCCGCGTCTGACAGCGTCCACTCCCACGGGTAGCGCCCGGAGAAGTCCACCAGGCTCATCACGACGCTGCGCCGGGTGCGAATCGTGGCCGGCGCGAAGTCCTTCGCCCGCTGCTGAGCACCCCACCCATCCAAGACACTGGCCAGGAAGACGTCCGGATCGGGGGCCTGCCCACCGAAGGGAACGAACCGCACGTTCTCGCCATCGTGGCCCATGAGTCGTCCTTGGATGTCAGAAGATGGTTGCGATACTCGCACACAGATTGCGTGTACCGCAATCGTCACCGGGAAAGTCCAGGCCAGAAGCCGAATGGGCATGGTGGATCCAGGCGCCATTCGCATCCCGCACTGCACGTCACCCTGCGGCGATCAAGCAGAATAAGCCCAGGTCAGAAGGCAGTTGGGGGAGCATCGGAGCTGTTACCCGGAACCTCACGATGTGCAGAAACCGCGAATAGAGTCGTTGTGACTTTACATAATACACGTTATCGGCGCTCAACTCACGGGAGTTCTCGCATCTGGTGGATTTCCCGTCCGCCCGATTTCGCCGTGGTTCCACGGTTCGCGGCGGACGTGTTGGGTCGTCGAGCTCGTGAGGCCGGCGTCGTCGACACAGGCCAGCATGGAGGACTCTCGTTTAGTGAGAGATACGCGCGTTCAACTGGGCTGTGGAATGGCTCTTAGTCGTGCTCCTGGGCTCTTCATCGACGATGGATATCCCATGGTTGCGGGCGCCCGAGGCGAGCGGGAGACGATGGCCGTGCAGAATCACCGCGCCGTGAACCCGACACCTTTCTCTGAGCACGCCGAAGAAGACGCCGCGTATAATCAGGTTGCTGACAAACTTTTCGTGATGAAGGTGGGGGAAGTCGTGAAGGTTGCTGTGTTCGGGGCTGCCGGCATCATGGGATGGGAGGTCGTGGATGACCTGCTGTTCCGTGGCCACGAGGTCATCGCTTGCGTCCCTGACCTGGACCGATGCCCTCCCTGGGGGAACGGGGTGGAGGTGGTCGCCGGGGCCGTCACGGACACGGCGATCGTGGAGGCTGTGGTGTCCAGGGCGCAGGCCGTGGTCAACGTTCTGGGCCCGGGCCGGGAGCAAGAGGTTCCGGGGCCGTCCTTGGTGTTGGGGACACAACTTATCGTGGCTGCCATGGCCGCTCATGGGGTGCATCGCTACGTCGGCCACGGCTCTCCTGCGGTCAGGATGTGCCCCCTGGACCAGCCCACCGCCCGGACCCGATGGCGCCGGCGTGTGACCAACTGCTTGCACCCACGGGCGTATTGGGTCCACAGCGCCATGCTGGAGACGGTGACCAACTCACAGCTGGACTGGACGATCGTGCGCTTCATCCGCGCCCGGGGCGGAGACGCCCGCGGGCTGAGGTACGTAGGGTTTTTCGGTCACGACGACATCGGTCACTCCGCCACCGAGGTGGACATCGCCCGGTTCACCGCAGCCCAGGTCCTGGAGACCGCCTACATCGAGGAAGCTCCGGCCGTCAGCAACTGAGCTGGCTCACCATCCCGGGGCTGTGCAGGGTTCTCCGGCGGTGACGGGCTTGTCGGTGCGCAGGCAGTACTGGTCGGTGGAGAGCATCTTCCTGGCCCCCAGACCCCGCTCCCGGATCCACACCACTCCCAGCTCGGGGGCGACTTCCTCCACGACGCCGGCGTGACACAGCATCCCGTTCTCCCAGGCCCCGAGATGATCCCCCGGCCGCAACGCGCTCAACTGACAGGTCGACCCGTTGTCCGGCTCGCGGCCAGTCCTCTCGGCATCCATCAGGCCCACCCTCATCCCGGTCCATTCATCAGCGTGCTTCCCAGTATGGGGTGCCGACGTGTCCGGGAGATGTCACCGCCTCGTCTGCGACACAACGACGGAGCACACGAGGGCAGGTTCTCATCGCCTCCTAAACCTGACGCACACCACGATTCCTTGCCGGCTGCTTTAGTGCCTGGGCCAGCAGTATGGGTTCTGATCGCCAGGTCCACTCCGGGGGTCAATCACTGGGAAGGAGCAGGCACGACATGCCCTAGGTGAAAATGGTGTCTCCCGGCGACGCTGTCCTTTGCGGCCAGGACATGTGTCTGCCCTCGACGCCTGCCTTGCGCCACCCTACTTCTGCCTGGCCGTTCGCTGGACAGTCATTCCAAAAAAGAAGAGCCCCCGCGGCCGATCTGCCGCGGGGGTATCTCCATGTATGAAGCGAGGGACCTTGTCCTCGTAATGGCTACAGCTTACCCCATACTAGGCAGGTGATTCAACGGTCCTCGCTCCTGGAACTCAAAAACAGTCTGCACTCTGTTCGGCTGGCTACCTACATGGATGCCTGCCACAACGACACGGTCAAGGCCCTTGAGCTCTACCGGTGGAACCTGCAACTGGCCTCGGCCTTTCAAGAAGTGCTGTCCATCACCGAGATCGTCATGCGCAACGCCATCGACGGAGCACTGCGAACCTGGAACGCCCACCCTGACCAGCAGCGACGCGTCATCCCCCACGCGTCCCAGCCCCCCAGAGCGAATGTGCTGCCGCCGGGGCCTGCCGATTGGATCCTTGGTGCCGCCTCGCCACTGAACTCACTGATGAGGAGCCCTCGTGACACAGCGCTGAGGCAAGCTCGCGAAGCCCGGTCACGCCGGCCGGCGTCGCATCCACGCAAAGCCGCCCCCATCACCCATGACGATTTGCTGGCTCAGTTCACCTTTGGGGTGTTCACCAAGCTGTTGCCCACTACGGACACCACCCACCGGAACTATGCCAACCGCAAACTGCTGTGGGAGCAGGCCGTGCATCATGCGTTTCCCCACTACACCGATGATCTCGACGGGGAAATCCTCGCCGATCGGGTGGGCCGTCTCCACTCCTTACGTAACCGGGTGTCCCACATGGAGCCGCTTCTGAGCGTCAATGCGGTCGCTCGACACACTGACGCGCTCAAGGTGATTGCAACGGTCAGCTCCCCTACCCGCGACTGGTGCGCAGGGACCAGTCGGGTGCGAACGATACTGCGGGCTTATCCCCTCTGACCTACGGAAGAAGCTGGCACGACGCCCAACCCCCACTCACAGGACGTGTACCTTGAGCTGACTCGGCGACCATGGTTTCTGAGCCTGGGCGGCGTGGTTAGGCTCGCTAGGAGTCCTTATCGGCGAAGTCAACCAGGGCCCACTGTGCATTTCCTTCTACGGCTTGGCGGGTGTCTGTGCCAGCGCTTCGAGGGGGGATGTTCTCGTTCTGCGGCTGTGCATCCATGGACTCAATAAGCTCCGGCGATGGATGCTTCCAGCCGGCGCGGTTGAGGTCGAATACGTACAAGGCAACCATGCCCACCAGCCCGAGGAAACTGCCCAGAGCTAAGACCTGGTCTCATAACTCCGCTGCCTGACGCAGCCTACGGACGTTGATGAGTGTGACGGCGAGCAGGAGCAGCGGCAGCAGCGTGGCTGCAGTGCGGTCGTAACGGATCGCGAGGCGCTTGAACCGCAGCACCCAGGAGATGGTCCGTTCCACGACCCAGCGGTGCCGGCCCAGGTGGGTCTTGGCTTCGATTCCGCGCCGGGCGATCCGGACCTTGATGCCTCGCCGGTGCAGGTAGCGGCGGCACCTCGGGTAGTCGTAGCCCTTGTCCGCGTGCAGCTTTTCCGGCCGGCGGCGGGGTCGGCCCGGACGACCGCGTCGGCCGCGCACACTCGGGCTGGTCTCCAGCAGCGGCTCGAAGAGTTTGCTGATGCTCCTATAGTCGTCAACCTCTGATTTCGCCGGTCGCGGGCCTGACTTGGATGAGGTGGTAGACCTCGCGGATGACATAGCGCTTCAGGCAACGGATGATGTCGCGTTTGGCTTTGCCCTCAGCAGTGCGGCGGGTGACGTAGGCGATGGTGGGTTCGTGGAAGCGCATGCGCACGATGACAGTGCGGTAGATCGCTGCGTTGAGCTGGCGGTGCCCGCCGTGGTTGATCCGGTACCTCCCAGTGCTCATGCCCGAGGACGCCGGGATAGGGCTGATCCCGGCCATCTTCGCCAGTGCGGCCTCGGAGTGGATCCGCTCGGGATTGTCACCGACCACGATGAGGATCTCCGCTGCGGTGTCGACGCCGATCCCGAAGGCGTCCACCAACTGTGGTGCTGTCGCCATGACGAGTTCCTCGATCATTTCCTGCAACTCGTGCGCTTCTTCCTGCAGATACAGCTAACGTCGGGCCAGGGAACGCAGTGTGTGCCGACTCGCGTCGCCCGGCGTCTGGAGGGTCTTCGGGCGCAAGGCGGCCAGGTGCCGGGCGAGCATCACCGGGGTCTTGCCGGTCACCTCCCGACGCAGCTGTTCCGGGGCGTGCACCAGCACCGATTTGAGCGTCACCATGGCCGAGGCACGGGCCTTGACCGCAGTGCCGTGGGCGATCTTGAGCTGGCGGATCATTTCCACCGACCCATCGGCGGACTTCGGAACGGCCGTGGCGTAGCCGGTCAGCACCGCCCTGGCGGCGTTCTCCGCATCAAGGGTGTCGGACTTGCCGTTGAGCCGGCGGGTGCGGCGGTCAGGGCGGTTGACCTCCACGACCTTGTGCCCGGCCCGGCGCACGAAGGAGGCCAGGGCAGTCCCGTAGGAGCCGGTGCCCTCGATGCCAAAGGCGATGATCTGCCGAAAGGAGGCCGCCCAGTCGAGCAAGCGCCGGTAGCCGGCGGCCTCGGTGGGAATGGTCAGGGTCTCGAGGATCCCGCCGATCGGGTCCAGGACCGCGGCGACGTGGAGGTGCTTGTGCGTGTCGACGCCGATCACGACGTGGCCGGAGCGAGTGATGGGGTGCGACTGGGTCTGCGTGGTCACGGTCATGGCCTGTGCTCTCCTTGGGCGGATAGCGTGGTAGCACGCTGTCGCCGGCGGGTGGACAGGACTGTCATGGGGACGCTTCGTGAGGGTGCTCCAGGCTCCTTATCAGGTCACGCCCGTCCGGCGGCAGTGCTTGGTACTGCCCGGCCGGGCGGCTGACAGATCAGCAAGAAGGCACCCGAAGGGCCAGTCATGAGTATGGGTCAAGCCGCACCGGTCAGGACTTCCGAACCTACTCCTGGTTCGACCCTCACAGACTGACAGTCATGGACGTTCGCCGCCGAGGCCAGCACATGCAGGGGCAGGCCGTTCCGGTTGGTGAGCAGGTGGTACTTCGTGCCCGGTTTGCCGCGGTCGGTGGGGTTGGGGCCGGTCAGCTCGCCCCCCTTTTGGCCCGTACGGACACCGCGTCGATGCTGGCCCGCGACCAGTCGAGGATCTCCTGCTCGGAGAGCTCCTCGAGCACAGCCCAGTGCAGCTTTTCCCAGACCCCGGCCTCCTGCCAGTGTCTGAGCCGGCGTCAGGCGGTGTGCCCGGATCCGCACCCTAGGGCCGGCGGCAGGTCCCGCCACCGGCACCCGGTGTGGAGCACGAACAGGATCCCCTCCAGGGCCGCCCGGTCCTCAATCCTGGGTCTGCCACCGGGGCCTCGAGGTGGTGGCTGAGGCGGGATCAGCGGGGCGATCAGCTCCCACAGCCGGTCATCGACCATCCACGACTGCGTCCTCGTCGTCATGCAGGCACTGTGGAACACTCACCGATGAGCGGACAACGACCGACCGGGTTTTGAGACCAGGTCTAAGCTGCTGAGCCAGGCCGGACCCTGCTCCACTCCTTGCGAGCCGGCACCCAGGCCCAGACCCAAAAACACGGCCAAGCACCACAGGCCGAGCGCGATCACCACCAGCAGCCCCAGTCCTTTCCATCCCAAGGTTTTGTGGGTCTGTCCGCGCCGGAAAGCCTTGAGATCTTGGCGTTCCAGCGCTGTCCCGTCTGTGTAGGCAGTAGCGATCCGCTGGCGCTCATACACAGCATTGGCGGTACGGCCTACTCTTCGGCAGATCAGGAGCAGCAACGCCACCACCACACCGGTTTCCCACAGGTGATCCTCGATCAGCCGTCTCACGCTCAGCTGATCTGCGAGTTCGGCGGCCACCTGAAAACACTGCCCCGCGGTCCAGGCCAAGAGGAAAACCACCGTGGCCCCTTCAAGCAGCAACCGCCGCCCGGGGACAGCCTGTAGGGCGACCAAACGTCCCATGGCCTCGCGCTGGAGGCTCCGGGCCACGGCACGGTCCTGCGTCGAGACAACTGCCTGTGCCTGCTCCTGCCAGTATGCGATCTGATGGCGCAGTCGCGTACCGGCGGTGAGCTGGCCCAGCGCCCCGAGTATCCCGGCTACAGAGGCCACCGCCGTCAGGAGGGGGCCGAGGACATCAGCAAGTTCTTTCACGAGGGTCAGTATGGATCGTGGGATCTCACAACATCCGCACGGCGGCCCCTGATCTGCTCCGCTTGTCCTTTCGCCGGCCTTCTTGAGCGTTTCTCGCCGGAACCGTTGTCCATCTACCTGTTGGGCCTTCAGGGGCGGTGGGTGAACCAGGCGCGTACCGGAGCTTTGAATGCGGTGATTAGCCAGAGGATGTCGACGATGAGCACGGCCACGGTGAGAGCGATCAGCACGACCGCCCATCCGCCGAAGATGAGTGACCCGGCGATGCCGAAAAGGCTGCCAATGATGCTCACGATGGCGAAGATGATGCCGAGGATCCGGGCCCAGTTCCGGCCCTTCTTCAGCCCGGTGTAGATCAGGGCGTAGAGGCCCAGGGCGATCACCGCGGTGATGCTCGTGCCCAGCATGGAACCGCTAGCTTGGGAGGCTGCCATCTGCGCCTGCTCGGGGGTGAATCCGAGGTTCTCGTAGACCCCGGTCAGATCCACGGTAGAGGTGACAATCAGGGAGACCACGAGGTTGAGCAGGTAGAACCCGGCCGAGGCCAGGGTGAGTTTCAGCAGTCGGGCGTGCTGGGGCGGAGGCGCGCCCCGGGTGGAGCGGCCGTACTGGTCCTGGGTGGGCTGGTAGTAGGGCATGCCGCCCGGACCGGGGCCGCCCGGGCCGCTGTGAGGGCCAGGGGCGTCACCGGGGGTCTGTGGCGAGGACGTGGTCATGGCATGGGCTCCTGCATCGTGGCCACCAGCCCTCTTGGACGAGGCCGGAGTGGCCGGCGCGGCGGTGTTTCTCGGTGCCCACCCGCAGAGGCTGAGCCCTCCCAGTATGTGCATTTGCGAACATCTGCGCTGCACCAGAGCATGTCCCTACTTTGGTCACCGAGCTCTACCCCGAAAAGACCTCCGCAACGAACCAACATGTCCCTCCCAGGCAGGGCACGACGGGAATATCAGGCGGTAGGGCAGGCCTTTCAAGCCCGCTGGCGATGCTCAGCACCTGGGGTTTCTCGACGATATGCACACGTCGCTGCGCAGGCCTCCCCGCATCTGCGTCTTTGTGACGACCCAGTAGGGCATGGGAGGGCCTTGCCCTAAATTTTTCTTTGCATTAGTGAACGATGGTCGTACTGTCAGCCTCACCTTATTGGGCTGATAGAAAGACACCCCCCCATGTCGCACTCCCTTCGTGGTGGCGCCCCCGTGGCCCCACCACTTCCTTGTGTCCCGCCCGGCGGGCGTACCTCGTCGGCTTTCCGTGTCCGTGGTCTGGTCGCTGCGTCTTTGGCGGTCGTGCTGTCGGTGGGGGCTGCGGCCCCGGCTGCGGCGTTGCTGGTGCCCCAGGCGGTTCCGGTGGCTTCTTCCGATGTGCAGGCCACGCTCGGGAAGCTGGGTGCCCGCCCGGGGGCGACCCGTCTGCCGGTGGCGGTCACCGATCAGGTGAACGCCTCGGTGGATGTGGGCACGGGCAATCTGATGCTCCAGGTCGCCGGGCTCTCGGTGCCCGGGGTCGCCGGGGACACGCTGATCGGGCTCACTGGCAACTCGCTGTCGAAGGAGCAGTCCGAGACCACCGCCGAGCCGCAGCGTTTCGAGCTCACCGCCGGGGCCGCCGGAAAGCTCTTCAGCGTCTCAGGCGGGATGCTCTATGAGGGCCCGGACGGGTACTCGGCGAAGTTCACTCCCGTCTCGGGGTCCACGACGGCCTTCACCGCCCCGGCCGGTGTGAAGGCGGATCTGGTGAAGACCTCCACCGGCTACACCCTCACCTGGCGGTCCTCGGCCACCGTGGTGGAGTTCAACGCTGACGGGAAGACCACCTCGGTGGCTGATCGCAATGGCAACAAGACCACCTACACCTACTCGGGCGGGGTGCTGTCCAAGGTGGTGGGTACCCGAGGTGCTGCTGAGGCGAAGACGGCGACGATCAACACCAGTTCCACCGCGATCACGGTCGCCCAGTCGACCAGCGCGGACTATCGGGTGGTCAAGTTCGTCAAGGACGCCTACAACAACCTGGACGCCTATGTGGATGCCACCGGGGCCCGCACCGAGTTCGACACCTGGGAGGGGAAGGTCACCAAGATCACCACCCCCACCGGGGCGGTGACCGAGATCGCCTACGACGCCACGGACCGGGTCACCAAGATCACCCGGCACAACACCACCACCGGCTCCCTGGGGACCTCTCCATCACCCGCCTGGCGTACCCCTCGACCACCCAGACCCTGGTGGCGGATCCGAATACGAACCAGGCTTCTGCGGTGAGCTCAGTGCCGCGGACCACCTACACCCTCAACGCCAGCCAGCGGGTCACTGCGGCAACTGATGCGATGGGTCGGGCGGTGTCCAAGACCTACACCCCGGACTTCGACACCGCCACCGCCACGCAGGGCAGCGGGGCCACCGCCGGCACCACCACCAACACCTTCGGAGCCAACGACGGAGAGTCCTTGACCAAGTCCGCCTCCCCGGGCGGGGCCGCCGGGCAGGCAAAGTACGACAACACCGCGGCGAACACGAAGTACCTGGCGACCTCGGCCACCGATGACGCCGGCAACACCTCGACCTACACCTACAACGGGGCCGGCAACCCGCTGACCTCCACCGACGCGCTGGCCGCCGAGGCGAAGCTGACCTACAACGCGGACGGGACCGTGGCCACTGCCACCGCCCCGGGCAACGGCACCAACGCCACCCGCTACACCTACGACACGGACAAGCAGCTGACCCGCATCACCCCGGTCACCGGGGCCTCCCTGGGGGCCAAGCAGTTCACCTACGACGTGTGGGGGCGCGTGTCCTCGGCCACCGACGGGCGCGGGAACACCACCACCTACACCTACGACAACGCCGACCGGACCACGAAGATCGACTTCTCCGACGCCACCCCTGATGTCACCTACACCTATGACGGTGATGGGCGTCAGACCAAGCGGGTCGACCGGACCGGGACCACCACCTACGGCTACGACCAGCTCAGCCGGCTGATCACCCGGCAGAACACCGCCGGCGGCGGGCAGATCGCCTACGGCTACGACAAGGCCTCCAACCTGATCTCGACCACCGACACCCGCGGCACAACCCGGTACGAGTTCGACGCCTCCGGGACTCCCACCGCTCTGAAGTACCTGCAGGACGGCACCGAGCACACCCTGGCCTTCGCCACCGATGACCGCGGCCGGCGCACCGATACCTGGATGGACATCAACACCGATCGCACCTGGTGGGCCGCCCACACCCACACCGACTACGACACCACCGGGCGAGTCACCCGGGTGAAATCCACCAAGGGCTACGGCACCAGTGCGGTGACCGTGGCGGATCTGACCTACTGCTACGCGGCCAACACCACCCCCGCCAACGGGTGTGCGACCACCGCGGCGAAAGACCCGGCCAACGACCGGGCGAAAATCCAGTGGGTCAAGGACGCCGTGGACGGCTCGGCCACCGCCTACCAGTACGACGCCAAGGGCCAGCTCACCAAGGCCACACGCACCGGGGGCAAGTCCCCGAAGATCTACACCTACGACTACGACGCCCGCGGCAACCGCACCACCGCCACCGCCTCGGGCCCGTACCCGGCGCAGAACTATTCGTTCAACGCCGCCAACCAGGTCACCAACGGCGGCTTCACCTACGACGGGAACGGCAACATCACCGCCGACCCCAACGGCACCTACACCTACAACGCCGCCCAGCAGATGACCTCCACCACCCAGGCCACCGGCACCCACTCCTACACCTACGCCGGGGCCGATCAGAAAGAGCTCATCGAGCAGGGCACCGACGAGGGGTACTACCACTACGTCTACGGCCGGGAAGACCAGTTCGGCAACCCGGTGATCGAGCAGATCAATCTCTTCAACTCCACCGGCTACGTCGAGCGCGACCCGGTCACAGGGGAACCGCTGATGCTGCGCACCCCGACCGGCATGCAGTCCCTCTACGTCTACGACGGTATCGGCAACCCCCTGGCGCTGATCACCGCCGCCTCCTACACCGCCACCGCCTACAACTACGACCCCTACGGAGTGGCCACCCTCACCGAGAACTCCGGGGGCTGGGGCACCCCAATGAACCCCTACCAGTTCAAGAACGGGCTCTACGACCGCTCCACCAACATGGTCAAATTCGGGCTGCGCTGGTACTCCACCCAATGGGGCCGTTTCTCCCAACAAGACACCCTTGACGCACCCCTCGACCCGGCCAACGCCAACCGCTACGCCTTCGCCGCCAACGACCCCATCAATAACGCCGACCCCACCGGACAAGTAACAGGGGAATGTGTTTGGGATGCCACCATGACCGGCGTCTACGGGGGTCTCTTCATTGGTAGCGCTATCGTCGGTATGGCAGGCGCCCTGCCTAGTGGAGGAGGCTCTGTGGCGGGAGGAATCCTGGGAATGGCTTCGTCATTCGCTGCAATGGTTGACAAGGGGGAGGCGACAGGTGATAGCTGCAAGGAGGAATAAATAATGCGAACCTTCTCAAAAGTAATAGCTGCACTCCTGCTAATCATAGGCATGATTACAGCAATTGATGCCTTATTGCCGAATCCCAACACTGAAACAACTCAGCTGATACTTGGGTTAGTCATGGTGATCGCTGGGGCTTTAATAATCCGTTCACCAAGAAATACATAAACCAACTTAAAAAGTGGAAGGGTGTGTTCAAAATCCGGAACACACCCTTCCATCATTCTTTTTATCAAAACGCCCACACCTACAAGCTACGAACCCGTCACCATATTGAGCTCCAGGAGTTTCGAGCCACAACGCCTGAGGAAACCCGTGATCGCTTGGCGACTGATGCGCCAGTGGGCGTCATAAGGACCTGCTTGATGACCGATATCCGGCCATATGTAAAGCGGAAGGTGGCAACTCGCCTGCGTCCTCGTCGTTGCCGGTCCGATAAGGAGTTGTCCGGACGACCCGGAGGCAGTGATCGCATCCCGAATACAGGGCGCAGCTCGCCTGCAGGAGTCCCGGGCACGGGACCGCGGACACAGTGACAAGCATGCTTCCTATCGGTAGGCTTCATGCTTACGCTGGCCCTAGTGGCCGGTGTACGGGGTGATTGCACGGTCGGGTACGACGGTGCCAGCACCCCGGGAGCCTGCCGTTGCTCCGCGGTGAGGCTGTCGCCTCCGCGCCGCCAGCCATGACGGTGCGGAGGCGTTCCCCGGTGGGCATCAGCCCTGTGGGCCAACTTCAAAGACGCCACCCTGGATCAGCCGCGGCCGCCAGAGGCCGCGCGGCCTACCCCTGGCCACACAGAGGGTTCAATTTCGGCGAAGCCATTGATCAGCAGGCTGATGATCAGTAAACTGGAAGAAAGCGGTCGAACGCACCAACCCGCCCCCTCGGCGGGCACCGCCTGCGCCGGACTCCCGCCCGTGAGTTCGTGCCACGTGAATCATACGAAGGAGCTCTCATGGCCACCTACGACGTCAACACCCTTCTCTCCACTACCGCCTACGACTCGGACGGCGACAAGATCGGCAAGGTCGAGCAGGTCTTCCTGGACGACAATACCGAGGAGGTCACCTTCGTGACCGTCGACACCGGTCTGTTCGGCACCAAGGAGAGCTTTGTCCCGGTCGAGGGCGCCCGGCAGGACGGCGACCGCCTCGTGCTGCCCTACGCCAAGGGCGTGGTCAAGGACGCCCCGAACGTGGACGCGGACCAGCACCTCTCCCCGGCCGAGGAGGAGGAGATCTACCGCTACTACAAGATGAACTACTCCGGCACCGGCGACCGTGACGGCCGATACGCCACGGAGACCGATCGTCACGCCGTTGCGGCGGCCGGAACCGCCGGGAACGACCGGTACGCCGAGGACACCGCGGGGCGGCACGACACCGCCGCTGGGGCTGATCTCGACGACAACGAGGTCATCCGTCACGAGGAGCGCCTGCGTGTCGGCAAGCAGCGCGAGGAGTCCGGTCGTGCTCGGCTGCGCAAGTACGTGGTGACCGAGCACGAGAGCGTCGACGTCCCCGTTGAGCGCGAGGAGGTCCGGATCGAGCGCGTTCCCCTCGACGGCACCGAGGTCACCGGCGGCACCATCGGCGAGGACACCGTGGAGGTCACCCTCCACGAGGAGCGCGCCGTGGTGGCCAAGGAGACCGTGGGCGTGGAGAAGATCGAGCTGGAGAAGGAGACCGTCGCTGAGACCCAGCGCGTCGCCGCTGAGGTCCGCAAGGAGCAGGTCGAGATCGACACCGACACCGATCGTCGCGACCGCATCTGATTACACCCGATCGACTTTGGGGCCCCCGTCACCGTTGCGGTGACGGGGGCCCCGTCGTCGTGCCGGAAGCGGTTCACCCTGCGGCCCGCCGGGCACGGCCGCGTAGTAGACCAGGCCCAGCGGGACCACGTCGCGGTCGCCGCGCACATCCCCGGTAGCCCAGGGCGGGGGCCAGTGCCCCATGAGCATCGGGCCCAGCGCCACCCCACGTCCATGCACAAGAAGTCGGTGGACGTGGACAGCCACACGCCGGTGGACGGGGCCGATCGGACCGCGGCGGCCTGGGCCGCCGACGTGATGTCGGACCTCGGAGCAGCACCTCTTCGTGACTGCACGGGCTCCGTCCCTGACGGCACACCGAAGGGTCTGTCACACAACGAAGCACATCCCCTACCCATGGCCAGCTTGCTGCCTGGCGCCTACCCTGATAAGACGCTGTTCCGATGCACAGCGCCGCGGAAAGGCCCGGGGATGCCATCGGCGTCACCCCTCGACGGCCCCGCATGCCAGGTGATCACACCGGCACGGACGCGCCTTCCGCCCCTGTCCCGCGGGAAGGCGCGTCCCCCACCTACAGGACTGTTCGACCAACGGATAATCCTATTGGTGTGCAGCAGCTAAGGGGTGTTGCCGATCGATTGGCTCCAGCCAGTATTCGTATCGGTACAGGCGGGAAATACGCCGGCTCTTTTTGCCGGCAACGGGCGTAGGATGACGGCACGGATTTGTTCTGGTCCGAGGACGTGGTCCCTGTGGCTTTTTCCCGGGTTTTCCCTTCCTCAGCTACAGCATCAGCCGCGCCCGATCGTCCGATCCCGGAGCCCGCTGATGGGGCCGTCGATCCGTCAGGGGCGCGTGTACCTGCCGAGCAGACGGCAGCTCCTCGCGCCGTCGTAGCCCCAGCGCCGCCGCCTGTCCCGTGCGTCCCCGCTCCGGTGGCGGCACTAGATGTACTGACCGGACAGGTTGGTCAAGCGGGTGATGGGTGGTTTGTTCCCGCAGGCGGTGTGGGGGCGGTGGTGGTTGTACTCGTGGAGCCATCCTGCCAGGGCTTGTCGGCGCTCTGCCTCGCTGGTGTAGCAGCGGGCATAGCCCCACCCGTCGGCCAGGGTGCGGTGGAACCGCTCGATCTTGCCGTTGGTCTGTGGCCGGCGCGGCCGGGTGCGGGTGTGCCGGATCTTCAGCTCGGCGCAGGTCTCGCGCCACCGGTGCGAGACGTAGGCCGAGCCGTTGTCCGAGAGCACCCGCTGGGTGGTGATCCCGCGTGCGGCGAACCAGGCCACGGCCCGGGCCAGCACGGCGGTGGCGGTCGCGGCGGTCTCGTCGTCGTGGACCTCGGCGTAGGCCACCCGGGAGTGGTCGTCGATGACGGTGTGCACGAACGCGTGCCCCATCTTCGGGTGGTGGTACCGGTTCTTCGGCTTGCCCGCGGTCGCGGCCCGGTTCTTCTTGCCCTGCGCGCGGCCCACGAAGCGCCAGCCGCCACCGTCGGGAATGTTCCCGAGCTTCTTGACGTCCACGTGCAGCAGCGCCCCCGGGGTGGGGTGCTCGTAGCGGCGCACAGGCTCGCCGGTGGCTCGGTCGACATGGGTCAGCCGGTGCAGCCCGCACCGGGTGAGCACCCGGTGCGCGGTCGAGGGAGCGACCCCGGTCGCGGCGGCCAGCTGGACCGGGCCGATCCGCTTGCGCAACCGCAGTGAGACGATCCGGCGGGTGAGCGCGACCGGGGTCTTCCGGGGCATGGACCGGGGCCGGCTGGAGCGGTCGGTCATCGGTTCCCCGGCGGCGTACCGGGCCGCCCAGCGCTTCACGGTCGGCCAGGCGCATTGGAACCGGGCGGCGACCTCGGCGATCGGAACGCCCTGATCGATGACGAGCTGGGCGACCTGCAGGCGGTGACGCGGGGTCAGCGCGGCGTTAGCGTGGGACACGAGGGCCTCCTGTGCGCGAGCGGATACCTAGGCAGTTCCACTCCACCGCAGGAGGCTCTCCCCGCGCCACTGATCAGATCAGCGGATCACAACCACTCAACCAACGTCCCCGGTCAGTACAACTAGAGATCGCCTAGGAAGCCAGCCAGGCCGCAGAAGAGGCCGCTCCGGAGATCGAGCAGGCCGCTGATATTGCCGCCGTCGTCTCCCTGTGGACCTTTGCCGGTTTGCTGATCCGGGCGATCATCGCCTCGATCACAGGCCTGCTCAGCTCCCGGTCCGTGACTCGGGACCACACCACAGAATCTCAGGTGCGTGCCTCCCGCAGCTGATCAGCTACAGCAGGTGAGCGCTCCGGCGGCCCCCCGCATGGGCAAGCCCCGCCCGAGAAGTTCCTCGGGCGGGGCTTGGTCGCAGTGTGCGGGTCAGGATCCGTAGTTCTCGAAGATCAAGTCGTCGGTGTTCTTGTCCAGTTGCATGGCGCTGCTGTGCTGGATCAGCCGCGCCACCGTGGACGCCTCGCTGTCGGGCACCACGAGCAGGTACTCCTCCACTCCCTCATCAAGGGTCAGCTCGAAGGTGTACGACCCGGGCTGGCCCTCCCCGGCGTTGCTGCGGATCACATCGACACTGGTGACCCGTCGGATGTTCTTGCCCTGTCCTGCCGGCATCCGCTTCTCCTTCTCACGACGCCACGATCGTGGCGAACTCGGATAGCTCCTGCTGCGGGGGACTCGCCCCTCCGGTTGACCTCAATCGACCCGCACAGGACAACAGGTCATTCGTGACCGCTCCACTGCGCAGCACTGCGAACGCTACCCAATGGACAGCAAGCTGACCAGAGCTTTGGGAGGCCACGTTCCCCACCGACAGCATCCTAGGAAGTGTCCTGTCCCCACCGGGGGGCGAGGGGGTCTGGGCCTCGGCCAGAACCTATCGATCCTGCACAGGGGATTTCCTGCAACACCCTCAGGGCCAGTTGTCCCGGGTTCGGTCCGGTGAGCTCAGCGGTCGACCTTGAGCACGGAGCCGTTGTCGACGTTGATGTACACGTCCACGGAGGTGCCCTGGTCATCATCAGTGTCGACCTCCCACACGGTGGTGCCGTCCTCGGTGTCCAGCTGGGCACCGTCCACGGTGCCGTCCACCTCCTCCAGGGCGGTGCGCACGGCGTCCTCCAGTGGGATCTGGACCTGGGCGAGGTTCTCCCGGTCCTGCTGGTCGAGCTCGTCATCGCTCTCCTGCGGGGTGACCTCCTGCCCGTCGGCGGAGACCTCCACCTCCTGCTCCCGGTCCTCCACGGCCAGCTTCACCTCCCACCCGTCGCCGGCGTCCTTGCGGTCGATCTCGAAGACCTGTCCGCCGGCCACGGACTCCTGCGCGGCTACGACCGCCCCGGCCACCGCCCCGGCCCCGGCCGCCCCCGAGGGGGACGCCGAGGCGCTCTCGCCGGCGGTCGCCGTGCCCGAGGGGGTGGCCGAGGCGGTCTCGTCCGCGGCGACGCTCTCGCCGGCGGTGGCGGTGGACTCGGTGGTGACCTCGCTCGTGGCGGCCCCGCCGGTGGTCGCCTCACCACCGCCCGGGGTGCCCCCGTTGGCGCAACCAGCCAGCAGGAGGGCGGAGAGGGCCAGGGCGCTCAGGGACACAACGTTTTTATCAGTGTGCTTCGTAAATGATCATTGTGGCGGGGACCGCCCATCGGCGCAAGAAGCGCATCTGGCGCAAAGGGCCAGGTCACCGCCTGCCGCGCAGGTGACGCCCTCCACGGTCGCGGCGGGGCGTGTGAGAGCCTGGCTTTGTCCCCACTACTTTCCCGCTGGAGCCCCCATGAACGCTGCTGCGCCCTCTCCTGCCGTTGAGCATCTTCCGGTCGTCGACTCCTTTGCCGTTGTCGGGCGAATCCGCATGACCGCCGGGGTAATCCGGGCGCGTCTGGCGGTCGCCGTGCCGCAAGACACGCCGGTCGGTCCGGACACCCTGATTTCCGCGTTGCTGACCCTGGGTGGGCAAGTGCTGGAGGAGTACCGGCTCACCGATCAGCAGCTGCCCCAGGTGGAGGTCACCGCAGTGGAACGCGTCGAGACCGTCCCGGCGACCGCGGCCGCCACCGGGTTCACCGTCGGAGTCACCAACGACCTGGCGGCCCGGCGCTCCACGCTCGTGCTCGATTCGGACTTCCTGCTCGGCAACGACGGCGGGGTGCTCCTGGCGGCCGCCACGCTGCTGGCCGGAGCCGAGCACCTGCTCGATCCGGAGTCGGGTGGTCGGACCCGCCATACTGGGCGCAGGCACCAGCCCTCCTCGCCCCGTCGACGCCGCTCCGGCGGCCGGGGCCGCGGCCGCCGCTGAGTCCCCACCCCTCTCACATCGCCCCGGACGCGGACCGAGCCCCGAGACCCCTCGGCCAGCCGAGCGCCTGGTCAGGACCGGGCGGGTCGAGGACGGCGCGGTGGTCCTTGCTCCACACTCCGGCCTCTTGCCGGGCCCGCACCCAGCGCTGGCACGTGATGCCGAATCGGCCACGCGGCCCAGTGGGGCGTTTCTTCTGTGGCGTTGACTTCGGCGTCCACGAATGGAATCTCCTCCAATAGCACCCGGTCGCCGGCCCAGGACCTGCCGGTCCGCCCGGTTGTCGCCGATGCAGGGCCCGGAATCAATGGTTCCAGCAACTTCCTACGCCTGATCGCCGACCAGTTCCTGGGGTACCTTCTGCCTCGCCAGGGCGACCATGTTCGCCATCGGCTCGGAGGCCTCCTTGCGCCGCGCTCGAACTATGGAAGCTATTTCCAAGCCACCGCGTCGGAATCAGCACCATCTGCCCAAGGTCCACGGCGGGGGTGCGTCCGACGGGCGACTGCACCGCCGGCACTGGTGCGTCGATCGCTTTTCGCCACCATAGTGACAAGTATGCTTCCTATTGTTTAGGATGGGCCTAGCCGTGGACTTGTCTGGTCGGCGGCAGGGGTGATTGTGCTGCAGTGAGCGGTGCTGACAGCGCCCCGGGGGGGGCCATGCCGATGCTCACCGGTGTGGTGAACGTCTTCGTGGGTTCTGCGTGACCGCACGAAGGCGCCCTCCCCCGAGGACCCCGCGCCGGGAAGGATTCTGCGGCCGGTCGGCGCGGTGCAGTCGGTGGCGCTGAATCGCTGATCGCACCAAGTACTGCTGGTACCCTGCCTGCTTCGTTTCGTCTGCTTACCCAAGGATGTTGCTGCCATGTCTGCCCCCGTACCGTCGTCCTTGACCGCGGCCGCCGAGTCTGCTGAGACGGTGAGGCCACCGGCGCCCGCGGCGGGGCTGGAACAGACGCCGGAGGCGGCTACCGGCCGCACTACTTCGCCCCGGCGGAGGCAGGTACGGTGGCGGGTCGGGGATGCGGTGGAGGTCTCGGTCGGCGGGCTGATCCGTCATCGCGGTGTCGTGGAGGAGTCCGCCCCGGCCCTGGGGGTGGTGTGGATCCGGGAGCACGGTACTGGGACGCGGCTGCTGATCGACCTGGGCGAGCCCGGCGTCCGGCTGCGGCGGTGCGCATTTCCGCAGGCGCCCCGGTGAGTCTCCCGGCTCCGTCCGGGACCCGACCGCCCGGCGGAGCGTCGGGACCGTGGCCGTACCTGCCTCCTCCTGCAATATTTCTGTGCTGTGGCGCCGGAGCTGGTGCCTGATGAAAGGGTGTTGTCGATGATCGATCCTTCCTCGGTGGCCCACCGGGCGATTCCTTCCTTTCCGTCCGTGCCCACCAGCGCGGCCCTGCACCAGGTGCTGGCCGCCAGCGCGGATCTGCGGGAGTTTCTGGAGGAGTTCGCCCAGGTGATGGCCGCCCATTTGAGCTCGGAGGGCACCTCGGTGTGGTGCGCGGTGACCTTGCTGCGCGACGGGAGGGTGGGCACGGTGGCCAGCTCCAACGCCCGGGCCGAGGTGCTGGACGAGATCCAGTACGACTACGGTGACGGGCCGTGTCTGACGGCGGCCCGTCAGCAGCTGCTCGTGCACGTCCCGGACCTGGCGGCCGGTCCGTGGCCGGACTACGGGCAGGCGGCTGCGGCTCAGGGGGTGCGCTCGATCGTGGCCGCCCCGTTCGATCTGCCCGGCCCGGACAAGGCCGCACTGAACGTCTACGCCGGCACCGTCGACGCTTTCAACGAGGAGGCGATCGCTGCGATCACCCAGGAGGTCGTGGCCGCCTCCACCGCGCTGCGGCTGGCCCTGCGGCTGGCCAGGCACCAGGACACCGAGACCGACCTGGTGGCGGCGATGAGCTCGCGCACCGCCATCGACGTGGCGGTGGGCATCCTCATCGCCCAGCAGCACTGCACCCAGGCCGAGGCCTTTGAGCTGCTGGCCGCCGCCGCGGCCCGGCGCGGGGTGAAGGTCCGGGACCTGGCGGTCGAGCTGGTCAAGTCCATCACCGGGGAAGCACCCACCACCCACTTCAACACCCCCAACGCCCCGTGGGCGCAGCAACGCCCCGACTGAGCTCCCTTCCCCGGTCGGGAGAGCGGGCAGAGACAGAGTTTGGCGGGTCCGGTGAGCGGTGGTTACCCTTCTACTTGGTCGAGTAGCTGACCGATCCATGATCATGCTCAGCGAAAGATTCTCCCTATGCCTCCGTGCTTCCTGACGTTGCCTGCCTCAAACCCGTCTGCTGCGCTCATCGGCCATCCGCGACGCAGCATGGCAGGATTCATCCACCGGACGGTTTCGTCCGCGGTGCCCGCGTGAACGGGTTCGCCGGAGGCGGCCGCGCTGCCCTGCCGGTGGTGACCCCGCTCGAGCGGGTTCTCCGGTTGGGCCCGGACGATTCGTTCCCCGAGGAACTGCTGGACCTGCCCGTGGAGCACCTGCAGATCCTGCACAGCCGCATCTGCCGGCAGCTGGACCACGAGCACCTTTCCTTGGACGGGGCGCACCCGATCACCTTGGACCGGATGGCCGAGCTGCGCATCGAGTTCACCTCCCGCCTCGTCCGCTGAGCCTCGTTACGGCTCCGACGGGGAGACCGATTCACCCTGAAGCTTCGCCGGCCGTTCCCTCCTCGGGGACGGCAGGGCGGTCCCCGTCATGACGACGCCAACCCAACTCCGCGGAGATGGGCCGGCGTCGTCATGGTCCGCCCCTGGTGAGACCTGCCCCGAAATGGAAGGAAAGGGCGGACCCGGACCGCTGAACCGTGGTTCAACGTGCTGCGATGCTATCGCAGCACTGCAGCCCATCCACGGGTGGTCCGAGGAGTCCGCCGGGTGCGTCGCGACGTCGGCCTCGCCCCGGACTACCGCTACCCCACCGCCGGGCCCGCCCGCGGGGTCCGGCAGGTGTACCTGCGCCCAGGCAGCTCCCCCGGTCCCTCGCTCATCCACACCGATACCGCTCAGATCCAGGAGACCACCCTGTGGTGGAGCAAACCGGCAATCAGCTCTTACCCCTGGCCCGCTACCGAGAGCACCCAGGTGAGTCCGATCAGCCCCACCCCGGTGGTGCCCAGCACGATCACCGCCACCGCGACCGCCGCGGTGATCAGGGTCGCCCCCGCACCGGCCGGGGCATCGCCGGTGCGGGCCTCGTGGCCGACAATCACCATCAACAGCACGGCAGCCAGAACCAGCATCACCACTGCGATCATCAACACCACGTTGTCCTCCATCTCACGGCAGCAGTCACAATTTTTCCCTCGCAGCCGGGTCTCCAACGGACGTCCCACCAGGTGATCTTCGGTCCGGTCCGCACACCCACCCCGGGGAAAACGCCCCGACGACAGGGCACTTGAGATGGTCGGACCGGGGCGTACCACCCAACACGCCCGGCAGTCCGAGGGGGGGCTGCGTGCAGGCCCACCCGTGGGTGGTCGGGGCGACCGTGCTAGGCGGCCGCCACGGGCCCGGTGCCCAGTCGGTGCAGGGGGGAGACGCCCAGCAGGTCGGCCCCACCCAGGTGCACCGGGTGATGCTCTCTCACCCAGGCGCGCAGCGGATGGGAATCACCACCGACGGCCACCACCACCCGAGCCGCGACCAGGGCCTCGGCGCGCTCCAAGGTGGCGGCGTCGGGCGTGTAGGCGATCAGCACCCGGTCGAAACGGCGGGCCCTCTCGGCCTGGGCGATGGTGCCCATCCGCACTCCCCGGGACTTGAGCCGCCCCAGCTGCTCGATCACCGGCAGCTGGGATGCCTGCGGGACCACGATGGCCAGCGACGCCCAGGTCAGCTCGGCACTGTGACTGAAAACCCAGCTCGCGGCGTGGAACACCCCCACCCCCGCCGCCATGGGGGCAGCCGTATACGCCCGCGGATTGGCAAAGGCACCCCAGGGATCCACCGACACTACTCCTTTTCACTGTTCCTCTTGCGCCGTTCTATGGCGCATGCGTGGCCTCAAGCACCTTGCTAAGTATACTGTCTAGCGGTGGGATGTTCCGTCTCGGAGCCCCCCGCCGGCCTGTTTCCCGTCGTCACCAGGTGACCGCGGCGAGATCACCCTCAGTCGGTCCTGCTCAGTTGTCACGCCGTCCCATACGCGGGGGACGCAGAAGTCGGCGAGCAGGTGGCTTGCCCGATCGATGCGCCGGGCCGATCGGGGGCGTACCGGTGCCACAGGTGGCGCCCGGGCCGGCTCCCACCGGCGGGGTACACGGAAGTGCTCGGTGCCCGCGCTCAGGGTCGTGGGCCATCGGAAGGCAGATGGGCGGTAGCCCACCGGTGGAGCTGCCCGACGGCGTCAGGAGGCCACTGCAGTTGCCAGGTGAGGGCGAGCAGCGACTCGGCACTGAAGTGCCCGCCGTGATGATACAGGTGCTCCAGGCGTCGCAGCAGCATCTGCCACAGCCGCGGCGAGGGGGCCGCCCGGCGCTGGAGGCGGTGGGTGAAGTAGACCATCACCCGGCGCACCTCGGGCACGGGCAGCACCACCTCGGCCGGGCTCAGCACCGTTACCCCCAGCGGTGTAGGGTCGAAGGCGTCCACCCAGGGGGTGAGCACCTCGATGTCCGGGTCCACCACCACAATGGAAGTGGCGGTGGGGATCGCCTCGGCCGCCATCAGGCTCGCCACGGTAGGGCGGTCCACGATCAGGGCACCCACCCATCGATGCAGCCCCCCGGGGTCCCCGGCAAAGCCCACCGTGGCTCCTCGGATGCTCGCCAGCCGCAGGGGCCGGGACTGCTCCGGGGCCACCGGTTCCGGCAGCAGGATCCCGATCGAGGCCCAGCCGAGACGACCGGTCTGGGTGGCGGCCCACTCCCGGGCCCGCCCCCACCCTGTTTTCGCGGCCGCCGGGCCGGCCACATAGGCCCGGGGCCGGTCCCGCCGGACCGGAGGCGAAGGCGACATGACCGGGGGCTTTTCAGTGCCCGGCGGGCAGCTGCGCGGAGCGGTCGAAGTCCTCGGTGGTGGCCACCGCCCCGTCCGCACCGATCAGCGTCACCCCCGCCGCCGAGCCGCGGCGGCTGCCACCGGTGATCTGCGCCCCCACATCGGCCACGACATTGACCAGGCTCACCCCCGGGCCCACCCGCACCCCGTCCAGCAGCACCGAGTGGCGGACCGTGGCGCCGTCTTCGACCACCACGCCGGGACCCAGCACGGAATGCTCCACGGCGCCGCGCACCGTCGAGCCCGCCGCGACCATGGACCGGCGCACGTCGGCGCTACCCTCGATCCGGGCGGGCACCAGCTGCGGCTGGGCCGAGAGGATCGGCCAGTCCGGGTCGTCGAGGGTGACCCCCTCGCCGTCGAGCACCTGCAGGTGCGCGGTCCAGTAGGACTGGATGGTGCCCAGGTCCATCCAGTACCCCTGAAGGCGGTGCTCCACCACGGTGCGGTGGGCCACGAACCAGGGCACGAGGTCGTGGCCGTAGTCCTCGAGCTGCCCCTGCTGCTCGTGCAGCTCCTCCAGGGCCGCCAGCAGCTGCTGGGCGTCGTAGAGGAACATCTCCCCCGCGACGAGCCGGCCCGCCGGCTGCTCGGGCTTGTAGTCGAAGCCGGTCACCCGCCCCTCGCCGTCGGTCTGCACCACCCCATAGCGCGAAGATTCCTCGGCGACTTCGGTGGTGACCATGGTCAGGTCCGCGCCGTGGGCCAGATGGGTGTCCACGACATCGAGGAAGTTGATCGTGTAGAGATGATCCGCGCTGAGCACCAGCACGAGATCGGGATCGAAGTCCCGGATGAGGTCCTTCTGCCGGTAGATGGAGTCCGCGTTGCCCTCGGCGAAGCCCTCCCCCTCCGCGCCCTCGTACGGCGGCAGCACCTGCAACCCGCCGTGGCTGCGATCCAGATCCCAGGGCCGCCCGTTGGCCAGGTGCACGTTGAGGCTGTGCGGCAGGTACTGCTGCACCACCCACACGTCGGAGATGTGGGAGTGCACCAGATTGGACAGCGCGACGTCGACCAGCCGGTAGGTGCCGGCCACGGGCAGGGCCGGCTTCACCTTCTTCTCCGTCAGGACACCCAGCCGGGAGCCCTTTCCGCCGGCCAGCACCAGAGCGAGAATCCGCGGAACGCGCATATGCAACTCCTCCTTGTCGTCTTCCCGGAAGGCCACTGCTCTTCCGGCCCAATCGTCCCGCCGCGAAGCGCGCGACCGACTCGATCCCGTCGATGCACCCCACCCTCGAGGAGACATTCGAACCCGCACCAGACCGGCCCATTCGAAGCTCTACCCTGCAGGCCCTCACTATAGTAAGCTAGCTTACTATAGTGAGGGTGGGTCCGCCACCCTGATCTCGACGGTGATAGCGGCAGCGGCTCCCGCGATCCCCGCCCGACGAAAGGCACAGTCCATGCCCCACACCCCCACCTTGGACCTGCACGACGGCCACACCATCCCGCAGCTGGGCTACGGTGTCTGGCAGGTCGACGCCGACATCGCCGAGGACGTGGTGGGCCAGGCCCTGGCGGCCGGGTACCGGCACATCGACACCGCCATGATCTACGGCAACGAGGAGGGTGTGGGCCGGGCCATCGCCAACAGCGGCATCCCGCGCGAGGAGATCTTCGTGACCACCAAGCTGTGGAACGAGGACCAGGGCTACGACTCCGCCCTCGAGGCGATCGACGCCTCCCTTCAGCGCCTCGGCCTGGAGTACGTGGACCTGTACCTCATCCACTGGCCCACGCCCAAGCGCGGGAAGTACCTGGAGACCTGGAAGGCCTTCCAGGAGATCCGCGACAGCGGCAAGGCCCGCTCGATCGGCGTCTCCAACTTCCCGCAGGAGGAGCTGCAGGAGATCATCGACGAGACCGGCGTGGTCCCGGTGGTCAACCAGGTGGAGCTGCACCCCTACTTCAACCAGGCCGTCCTGCGGGACTTCCACGCCTCCCACGGCATCCTCACCGAAGCGTGGTCCCCCCTGGGCCAGGGCGGGGACCTACTGCAGGACACCGTGCTGAACCGCATCGCCGACCGCTACGAGGCCACCCCAGCCCAGATCGTCATCGGCTGGCACCTGGCGATCGGCAACGTGGTCTTCCCCAAGACCGTCACCCCCGAGCGGATCCGCGAGAACTTCGCGGCCCTGGACGTGCGGCTCGACGCCCAGGACGTCGATGTCATCACCGGGCTCGACCGCGGCCAACGACTCGGCCCGGACCCGGCCACCGTCGAGACTCCCTGACCGGTCGGCGCCCCCGGCCGTAGGGGCAACCGGCGCCACGCCCACTGCCCCTACAGCCGGTGCGGGCCCGACGCGCCAGATAGCACCGGTCAGGCGCCCGCGCCGACACGGAAAAACTCCGGGGTATCCAGCGGCCGGACTTTGCCACAAAAGAACAGGATTCCCGACATGCAACCAACGTTCACCGCGAACCTGGCCTCCACCGCCGAATACCCCACTCCAGCGATGCCCGTGATGGGGGTGGAGTTCCTGGAGGACCCGGAGCTCCGCACCACCGGCATCCCCAGCGGCACGGCTCACCCGGTGGCCTGGATCGAGTACAGCAAACCCACCTTTCTCGGCGCCACCGCCGGCCCCCACCTCGACGAGACCACCTCAGACACCGCTGATGGAACCTCATCGGTAGGCCGATGGGATCTGCGGGAAGCCGACAGTGTCATCCGTGGGGCCGGTTACCGTCGAGTCAGCGACTGGAAGCCCATCGAGCGCGGCACCCGACTGATGGCCTACATCACCCCGCGATGACCCACCGACAGCAACGCGTATCGGTATCACAGCGACCCCGACGGCACTCGCAACAATTGGCACAGCATGGAGGGGTCGCCCACCCAACCGGTGTCAAGGGCACCGTCATGGAAGATAGTTTCCGCTGCCGGCAGACGACAGACCGCCACCTCCTGCCGGACGCCCGGGCTACGAACCAGATGCCGGGCCGGTGGCGATGATCGGGCTCCGGCGGTACCGGGGCGTCAGACGCGCCGGCCGGAGGACGCCCCGATGGGTGAATCACCGGTGTCTTCATGGAAAACGCTTTCGACCGGGCGGGTGAAGTACCGGGCCAAGGCAAGAGCCACCGCCAGCGACGGCTCGCTCCGATCGTTCTCCAGCGCATAAATCGTCTGTCGAGAGACACCCACGGCGATGGCCAACTGTCCTTGGGAGATCTTCCGGGCCGCCCGGAGGGCCTTCAGCTCATTGCGCATACGCTGCCATCTCCCCACCTACGCTCGTCGTATGCCAAGCCACCTTACCGTTTGCAAGAAGCGCACACCCAGCGCGCGCGGATTCTTGACGTACCTGGAGCGGTACGGGCGCATTCAGAAGTGGTTTCAGTAGTTCTTCCGGGGCAGTCGCCGGGCGCAGATGATGGTGATCGCCAAAGTGGCCACCGCGGTGATCGTGGTGGCGCTGCGGTCGTAACGCACGGCCAGGCGTCGGAAGGCCAGCAGCCAGGACATGGTGCGTTCCACGACCCAGCGGTGCCGGCCGAGGCGTTCACTGGAGTCCACGCCGATGCGGGCGATGCGGGCGGTGATCCCGCGCCGGCAAAGGTAGCGGCGCACCCTTTTGTTGTCGTAGGCCTTGTCCGCGTGCAGCTTGACCGGCCGGCGCCGTGGACGGCCGCGGCCTCGACCCTTGACCGGGCTCAACTGTCCAGGATCGGCTCGACCAGCCTGGAGTCGTGGCGGTTGGCTCCGGGGAAACGCCACCGCCAGCGGCAGTCCGTCAGCTGTCACCAGCAGGTGGTACTTCGTGCCGAGTTTGCCGCGATCCGTGGGGTTGGGCCCCGTCAGCTCGCCCCCCCTTTCGCCCGGACGCTCACCGAGTCCAGGCAAGCTCTCGACCAGTCCAGCGCCCCATCGTGCCCGAGCTGCTCGAGCACGGCGTGGTGCAGCTTCTCCCACACCCCGGCCTCCTGCCAGGCCCGTAGCCGGCGCCAGCAGGTGATCCCGGAGCCGAAGCCCAGCTCCACGGGCAGCTTCTTCTTTGGCGTTGCCGTTCTCGGCCACGAACAGGATGCCGTTGAGGGCCGCTCGGTCATCCACGCGCGGTCGCCCAGTGCGCCCGTTCTTCGCCGGCGGGGGCGGTGGGACCAAGGGTTCCAGCAACTCCCACAACTGGTCGCTGACCAGCCGCCCGGAGGCCTTCTGACTCGTCATGGCAGCCATGATCACCAGTCAGGCAGGCACCGCTCAATGCCTCACCCATAACTATTGAAACCGTTTCTAAGCCGGTCTGGGGTCGCGACTGTCTTCATCTAGGAAGGCATCATTGTCGGCCTTGCGGGCTCCCTCGCAGGTCTGTCGATCGGTCTAGCCGCATCAGTGGGATTCTCCGCGGCCCAGGGACGGACAGCGGTAGTGCTCTGAACCGCGTTAGCGCTAGCACCACCCGTCGGCATCCTCAGCGGCGCGCTGTCCGCGTTCCTTACCGCCATCAGAGCAGCACGAATCGATCCCGCCGAGGCAATCCGCTAACATCCATGCGCTGGTTCGCGGCGTGCGCGCCCTCGGGACGCGTCAACGCATTGCTGGAGCGACGATGGGCCGCGCCATGCCACGTCTGCCTCCCATCCTCACGAAGCAGGGACATCGACGCTGCCTCTCTCGCACCAACAGGTCGTGAGCGTGGAAGCCGGTAGGAAGACATCGTTGTGGATCTAGACGAAAGTCATGGATTTGAGTTTGCGAACGCCCTACTGTTGCGGCACGCTTCACCGAGTCGGCGGGGCGACCTCCGAGTTCGAGGAGAATGTCATGCGTCACAAGGTCGCTCGAGGAATAGCCGCGGCTGGTTTCGCCGCCGTCATGAGTCTTTCCTCCCTCGCCCCGGCCGCATCAGCGCCCGCGGCCACCGCCGGATCCGCCGCGTTCCAGGGTGGTGAGTACGCTCCTCTGGACCACGACCTGATCTGGATCCCTTGGGACGACACCATCTACTCCAGCTACAGCGCCTGCATGCGGCGCGGGGCCTACCTGGCCGGGGTCTACACCGACATCGTGGACTACCAGTGCCGTTTGCGGTCCACGGTCAATGTCCGTCCGACACGATTTGGGATGATGCTGGAGGTCAAGCGCTCCTAGGAACGTGGAGGAACCAGCGGTGGACAGTCAATCGAAGGACGCACGGTTCGATCCTCTGGTCCTGGCCGACGGGCAGGAGGCGGTGGCTACCGGGCGCCTGGTGCGCGTGCAGCAGGAAGGCCTCGGGCTGGTGTGGTGGCACCAGGAGCCGTGGCCCGTCGATCTTCTTCTGCCTGCGTCTGCGCCCGTCGTCGTCTTGTTCCCTCGGGGGCCTGGTCGGGACGAAGAACTGATCGACCGAATCGGCCACCGGGTGCTGGCCACCGGGATGTGGTCCGACGGGAAGCTGCACGTGGACACCGTGACCGACATCACCCTGGCGGAATCACCCCTGCAAGTGCCGGTGGAGTCGCAGCCCCCGCCGATGCACCCGGTGGACGAAGCCACCCGAGCCGTCGAGAGCCCCCTGTTCGAGACCGGTGTCATGCTGTGGCGAGTCCGCCGGGTGGCCCCGGGTGGGCTGGAGGAGATCGTGGTCTCGGCCACCGATGTCCCAGCGGCCCTGCGAGCCCTATCGCCCCTGTATGGAGAGCGTCTGCGGGTGTACCAGAGCCCGTGGACCGCCGACGACCTCGCACGCCTGGACGCTGTCATCGCTGCTGTCGAGCCCACCCGGCGTCATGCCGGGGGGGCCGGGGTGAGCCCGGAAGGCATCGTCTACCGGCGCCTGCTGCTGACCTACCTCGACCAGCAGCTGGCCATGACGCTGAGCGCGTTCCCGGAAGAGATGCTCAAGCTGGAAGTGCAGGCCCAACCCCGCAGGTAGGCGTCCAGTGATGAGGTCGTCGAGGGGCGACAGCGTGGCCCACATCGCTGAGCTCATGTCATCGACTTCCCGTTTCCGCAGCGCTGGCGCTCACCACCCTCAAACGACTAACCCGGTGAGAAAGTCTCAATCACTGCTCAGTTTTCTATGGTCACTGAGTCGCCACGGAGCCTGACTCGATCGGGGCGGCGAGGATCAGGTCTTCTGCTCTGACCGGCACACCGGTACCGGCGAGGATCGACAGGTCAACGGTCCAGTTGATGGATTGGCGTCGTTTCCGGACCTCGAAGGCCGCCACGGCTTCCGCTTCGAGGCCCTCCATGGTGGTGGTGTCGTCGGGGTTCAGCATTCTGACGACCAAAGCGTGGCCCAGGATCAGTTCGGGCACCCCTCCGAAGACCAGGGCGTGGCCGAAATGGGTGAACTCATCGCACCGCCGGCAGGAGCAGATGAAGCGGGCCAGCCGTTGGATGCCGGTCTTCTCGTCATAGGAAAACCGTTCGTGCGTGACGTGGTAGATGTTTCGGTCAGGCACTTCAGGCATGCCGCAGAACTCGCAGGTGAAGTCGACGCGGGCCTTGAGCCCTCGGCTGAGGCGACTCCACTGGTACTTCGTGAGAACCTTCCGGCAATTGATGCCAAAGGTCGCGGCGGGGACCAGGTCTACGTAGAGCCCACCCCGTAAAGTCGGTCTTCCCCGGGCACACGGTCGGGCACCGGCCATGGTTTCACAGGTGACATGTTCGCCTCTTTCGTGAAACGCGTGCAGTCGCCGCGACAGACGGGCAGGCAGGCGTATTCCTTACTGATATTAGGGCTCGCCATGTGCCCAGTGATGCCGTCGACCCGAAAGGACGCCATGAAGTATTTCGCCCCGCCCTGGTTCACTGATCCACTGTCCCCGGTATTCGGCACCACCTCGGCCGCCGCCTTCGGGGCGTGGAGCCTGATCGACCCGTCCCGGCTGAGCCCGGCCCGTCGCCGGGCCTACTGGGCCGGAGTGGCGGGAACCACCGCGTGGTGGGCGACGGTGACGACCGATCGGCACCGGACCACGATGGTGCCGGCCAATGTGGTGGCCGGGGTGGCCGCCGGGGCCGCGACGCTGGCGCTGTCCGAGGTGTCCGAGTCCCTGGACGCCCGGATCGTGGGCCGTATGCAGAGTGCGGGGGTGCGTCATCCGCGGCGGTGGCTGGCCGGGCTCTCGGCGGCCGGTGTCCTGGCCGGCTACGCCGGTGACCGTGCCGCCGCCCGCGCCGAGGCGCAGGCGTTAGAGGCGCCCGAAGATTTGGTGCGCACCCGTGCGCTCACCCCGCAGGTCCGTGCGGTGGTCCAGGGAATGCTGGAGGCCGCCGACAATGCCGACGCCCCGGTGTTGCTGGGGCAGCTGGCCCTGGCCCAGGAGTCCTACTTCGACGACGGCGCGGAGGGGTTCCGTCACACGGTGGAGTTCCTGGTGCCCGAGGAGGTGGTGCGGGTGGTGCCCCACCACCAGGGGTACCCGGTCCAGGCCCGGTACCGCGCCGCGGACGGCACGCCCCTGCTGATCAGCCTGCAGATCGCCGAGGGGAAGCTCTCCCATCTGTCCATCGATTTCGCCGACGAGGACCACTTCGAGGACGAGGACGCGATCGACGTCGTCGAAGAACTCATCGACCGGTGGCCGGACCCGGCCGCCCTGCGCTACATGCACGAAAGCGCCGACGGCCACCATCAACCCCTGAGCTGAACGGGGCCCGCCCTCGCGGCAGGTGAGGTGCACGGCCTGGAGAAAGCGCCGGTATCGGGAACATTGGCGCAGAGGGCCCGGGGTGGGCCGCGGGTGGACAATGACGGCATGTCGGAACGATTTGCGTGGGTGCCCGACCTTGAGCGGGGTCAGTGGCTGCGCCCGATGGAAGCCGAGCCGTGGGGCAGCGTCCTGTCGGTGGTGCCGCGCGGTTTCCAGGCCTACGCCCGGCTGTTCCACCCGGTCGCCCGTGACCGGCCCCGGGCGACGAAGAGCTGGCAGGGCCTCGAGGAGGCCACCTACTTCGCCGGTGTCGGTGACATCGAGGCCGCGCTCGAGACGCAGCGGGCCAGCTGGGCCCAGGCCGCGGCATCGTTCGGCACGACCATGCACGCCCAGGCCCAGTACGCCCGCCTCGTCCGGGTCGACTACGGTGCGGCCGACGGCGTGATCGCCGCCGACGGCTGGCGCTACGGCGACACGTCCGAGGGCCGCCTCGACAACACCTCCTTGGCGGCGGCCGCGGCGGTGCTCGCCCGGCACACCAGCATCCCGGATGCCGGGATCGCCGCGATCTGGGAAGGCTGGGGCGGACTGGTCAGTGGGTCCGGAGCCGCCCGCTACGTACTCGTCCCCACCGACGCCCGCCCGGGCCCCGACACCACTGAGGACACGGGGCACGTCACCGCCCCCTCGCTGCGCCAGCGACTGGCCGCTGCCCTCCGTGTGGGGATCACCGGAGCGCAGGCGGCACTGACGGCCCGTCCCCGGGGTGCCCACCGCGACCCCACACCCGGCACCGGGGTGCTGGCCCCGCAGATCGCCGCCGGGCCGCGGTTCGCACTGCACGGGGACACCGGGCGGCACTACGTCCTGTTCGAGGCCGGGGCCGACGACTTCGCCGACCCCACCTGGCCGGCCCGTGCCCCCTGGGTCGGAGAACCCGTGTGGGCGCCCTCCCCCAGCATCCTGTGGCCCGACGACCACGCCTGGGTACTGGCCACCGAGATCGACTTCGACTCCACCCTCGTGGCCGGCACCACGGCACTGGTGCGCGAGCTCGTGCGGACCCCAGGTCTGGAGGTGCTGCCCCTGCGCACCGACGCCGACCTCACCCGGGACGGCGACGTGCTCAACCGCCCCCAGTGACGTCATGGCCTCGGACGCTGCCCGGACATCAACCCCTGCCGCAATGCCTGCAGGCGTGATGCGTGGAACAGGCGTGCAGCTGATAGGGGTCACGGCACGTCATCATGGACTCATGATTCGACGTCCGGGACGCCACGAGCTGGCCCTTCTCCAAGGCATCGAGGTGCGAGCCGGTTTGCTGTTCCTGGAGCTCGGCATGGACGCCGTGGCCGCGGATCCCCCACCGGGTCTGCCCGAGCTGGAGCAGGAGCGCCGCTACGGCCGGATCTGGGTGTCCACCGACGAGGAAGATCACCCGGTGGGCTACCTGCGCCTCCACAGTGTCGATGGCGCCCCGCATGTGGAGCAGCTCAGCGTGGACCCCGCCCACGGCCGCCGCGGTCACGGACGCGCCCTGCTGGAGCAGGCCCAGCGCTGGGCCACCGCCTCGGGCGCACACCGGATGACGTTGACCACCTACCGACACGTCCCCTGGAACGGCCCCTTCTACGCCCGCCAGGGATGGCGCGAGCTGGCACCGGAGGAACTCGGTGACCAGCTCACAGCCGTGCGCGCCGCAGAAGCAGCACACGGACTGGACCGCTGGCCACGTCTGGCCATGGTCAAGGACCTGTGACCACCTTCGCCTGACACAACCACCCAGAACCCCGGCCCTACTGGCTGTCCCCGGGAAGGCCCCAGGACGGCACCACCGCACGTTGCCCACGCCAGGAACCCCCACCACAGCACGGTCCGCCGCTAACCGGGCCATATATAAAGCGACTGCTCGGCCACGATCCGGATTGAACGGGCCGTGCAGGGTGCTTTCATGATCAGCCCTCGAACATGGTCCGTCGGTGCTGAACGGCCGTCCGCTTACGTTGCAGCAGAACCACCGCGGCGCCCAGGGCCATCAGCCCCGCCAGGACGTGGGCGGTGACCACCGCCGGCCGCGGCTGGATCCCCAGTTCGAAATGCAGTAGCACACCAGACCACAGCAGCACCCCGACGGGAAGGGTGAGACGGGAAAGCAGTCCCATGACTCCCGACCGGCGGGCTGCTGAGGTCACGACTCCCAGCGCCACCCCAGCCAGCACCGAGACCGTACCCCACAGCACCAGCTCCCCCGTGGCCCCAGCCATGAGCTCGACCCAGGACGCGTCCAGGTAGCCAAGATCGCCTCCTGGCACGGGGTAGGCCGGAGGTTCCATGGTGCGCAGGCGCACCAGGCTCCAGGCCGCTTCCACGCTGTAGTAGGCCATCGACGCCGCCAAGAGAAACACTGCCGCCGCCGCGGCACTGACCGGCCACCGGCCGTAGCGACGCCCGATCACATACGCCCAACCCCACCCTGCGCCCGCCCATCCGGCCGCACCACCAACGACCGCAGCCACCCCGGTCAGGGGCCCCCACGAGGCCATGTTCAAGGCCACGGTGACAGCGCCGAAGGCCCAGCCGGCGCAGGCCGAGACCAGCAGGCAGCGAAAAAGCAGTGCGGGCAGAGTGACATGCCTATCCAGATCAGGCGCTGCAGGGATCGTCATGACGTCCACGGTACGGCGCATCATGCCTACGCATGGAAGCGAGGCGACACGCGAAAGTTCCCGCGCACCCGCGCCTATGGGAAACGGGAGCATCCCCGTCGCATAGGAACCCCTGCTGCAACGGACGAGCTCTCCGAATTGTCAACGCCGAGGGCCTGGAGCCGACCATTTTTGGCCTCTGGTCTTATGGCTCCCTACGCCTGAGACTGGCGCGTTGCGCTGATGAACGTGCTCATCAGGCCCCTGAGGATCAGGGCTAGTCCAGCGGCCAGACCGAGGTACTCAACGATAAGAATGTGTCCGTTCGAACCGGTCTCATCCACCAGAATCGCCCTGGTGGCGATGCCTGCTACCAAAGCGGCGGTCACTGTGAGGCCTAGCAGCATCAGCGCTAGAGACGGAACCAGTTTGTTCATGAGCTCAATCTATCCACGGGGTCGCAGGGTGCGTCCTCCCGGCTCCGCGAGATAACCGGGTTCCACCCCCGAAGGGGTTCTCGACCGCGCCCTAGAAACCCGTCTCCCAACCAGCACCTCAACGGTCCCAGACGATCTCCAAAGCGCTGGCGTAGGCGTCCGACGCGGATCCGCGCCCCGCTTCGGCGTCGACGGGCTTCTCCCCCGCCGGCCACACCCGCACCGCCCGATACGAATAGCCGTCCTGCTCGGCGCGTTCCCACTCCAGCTCCACCGCCTGACCCGGCACCAGCGCCTGGTGCCCGACCACGGCGAGGACGCTGAAGTGCGCCCAACAGCCCCCGGGAGTCAGCTTGGAGTCCAGGACTCCCCACCCTGCCTCGTCGAACCAGGACCGCACCACACCGGAATCGCTCATTCCACGAGAGTACGACTGATCCCGCAACGACTCATGGACCAGTCCTTGCTGCTACACCCGCAACCTGGCGTCTGTGACGGCTTGCCGGTTCGTCAGATCAACCGGGATGGCGGGTGAACGGAGCTTAGGCTCCACCCATGAACATCCCTGTGCCGGCTTCCCGAGCCTCTGGGACGTCGAGCACCTCGAAACCCGTCATGGAGAACAGCGACTGGGTTTTCATCAGCTGGATCATCGCGGCCGCCGCCTGCCTGCTCGGGGCCCTCAATCAAGCCGCTCACCTGGTGGCCGTTCGCGAAGGCCCGCAGTACGTCTGTGCGGTGAAGGGGCCACCGGACAGCGCCCAGGCACTGGGTGCTGTCGACATGGGCTACATCTCTGGGGAGAGGACGTTCTTCCCACCCACCTTCGTCTGCGGTTATCCCGATCAGATCGGCGGGCAGCCCTCGATCTTCGTGGACATGTACCCGGCCGGGCCGTGGATCTTTTGGATCTCCCTGGCGGTGATCGTCCTCGCGGCTGGGCTCGCACTTGTACTTCAGTACCGGGCCCAGCATCTGTGAGCCCTGAATCACCACAGCATGTCCGGGGCGGATTCGATCTACTAATACGAGCCCCTGAGGAACCCCAACTGCGATGGAACCGTCGGGACGGGTGACGCGCGAATCCACCCGATGCCATCAAGGTCGCTAACGAGCCCTATTTCCGCCTGTCCTCGGGTCCTAGGCTGACGAGCATGCGCGTCATCGAGACGGTTCATGCCGAGCCACAGAGCATCGTCGAATCACCCGTCTATCGTGTGAACTTCTGGCAATCGACGGCGGGAGGAGCATGGAGCCTCGACGCATTCGCCCTGACGCATGTCGAGGACATCCATGAAGTGCTGCGGTGGGTGAATGAGCATGCTCACGGCCGCCGGTTTGAGGTGTTCGCGGAGATGCACCAGGAGCCCGAGGGGCCATTCCAAACACCAAGGAAGAGCGGTCTGGTCCGCCTGCTCGGAAGTGACCCCAATACAGGTGAACCCATCGCGTTCGGTGTCATGGTCCAGGACTAAGTGATTGTCGCGCCTCGTCACCGACGCACCGGGGTGCCGGGCTGAGTGCTCGTCATCCCCGTTTGGACACCGCACTGACCCCAGGGGGCGAACAGGAACGTCTACCGCAGCAGGGTCCGCTGCTAACTGGCCATATGTAAAGCGGGACGGGCGCCCTCATTCCCTTCTACCCGAGCCTAGAAGTGGTGTCCTATTGGTGTTTTCGCGGGTGGGACTTTCGCCTTATCTGTGGTGTTCTGCTGCGGTATGGGCGACTGTGGTGATCAGTCGGGCCGCGGTGCGGGCCGTGCGGTTGTCGATGTCATAGGTGGGATTAAGTTCGACGACGTCCATCAGTGCGAGCTTTCCGCTGGCGGCGACCTGGTGGCAGATGGCGTTGATGACGTCCAGCGGTACCCCGAAGCTGGCCGGGGCACTGACTCCTGGGGCTACCGCGGCGGGGAGAACATCGAGGTCGATGCTCAGGTGGAGCACGTCGATTTGGGCCAGGAACTTTTCGACGAATTCGGACACCTGGCCGGTGTGCGTCGCGCACTGCTCATCGAGCAGATGCTCGACCCCGAGGTCAGCCGCCGTGTCGAAGAGTGCCCGGGTGTTGTTGGGTCGGCTGATGCCGACCACGGCGTAGAGGAAGGGGCGACCGGCGTTGTGCTCGCTTTCGGCGATTTGGCGGAACGGTGTGCCTGAGGTGGGCTGGGGGGCGTTTCGCAGGTCGAAGTGGGCGTCGAGATTCAAGATGCCCACTCGCTGCTCTTCGGCCACCCGGTGGGAGCCGGCCATGCCGAGGTAGCTGCCGTAGGCGGTTTCGTGTCCTCCCCCGAGCACGATCGTGAGTGAGTGCTGGTTCAGCAGCTCGGTGGTCGCCGCACCCAGGCGTCGCTGGCCCGCCTCGAGGTCATCCCCGTCCACCGTGATGTCTCCGGCGTCGAGGACGGAAAAGTCTTCGTGCAGCGCCAGGGGAGCCAGTGCGCTCCGCAGCGCTGCGGGGCCACTGACCGCTCCGGGGCGCCCGTGGTTGCGGCGCACCCCCTCGTCGCTGCAGAAGCCCACGACGGCGATACCCTCCCGTGGCTCCTGCGGGACGTACTGGGAAGCAGTGGCGAGCTCCTCCTGCAGGTGCACGGCCTGATGCCAGCGACGGTGCTGTGGGCCGGTGCCGTCGGTGCGACCCGTCCACCGGGAGGCGGGTGCGGCAGGGTGTGGGGAGGGAAGCTCCACGGGTTCTCCTGACTGATGAAAGGACTGTGGGTACCACTCCAACGGATGCACTGGGGGAATGCCACGCCCCGACGCACAATGGGTCTGGGATCTCAGACCGATTCGTGGGCTGGGTGGTCGATGACCGGAAAGGGTGCGCAATGAGCTCCTCGAAAGTCCCCGCGGCGGAGAACACTTTGCGGATCCTGCAGTACCTGGCTACCCGGCGGGGACCGGTGGGGGCAGGTGCGATCGCCGCGGCCCTGGAGCTGCCGCGCTCGAGTGTCTATCACCTGCTGGCGGTCCTGGAACGTAACGGCTTCGTCTTGCACCTGGTGGAGGAGAAGCTCTACGGGTTGGGGGTCAGCGCGTTCGAGCTCAGTTACGCCTTCGAGCGCCAGGAGCCGTTGGCCCGATTGGGGCGGCCCTTGTTGGCCTCACTGGTGGACCGCCTCGGCGAAAGCGCGCACCTGGGGGTGCTGCAAGGCCAAGACGTGGTCTACCTCGTGGAGGAACGCGCCCGCTACCGCCCCTCTCTGGCGACTGACGTCGGAGTGCGCCTGCCGGCCCATCTCACCGCCACGGGTAGGGCTCTGATGGCCGCCCTCCCGCCGGCACAGGTTCGTGCCCTCTATGCCGGTCCACAAACTTTTCCCACCCGCACCGGCAAGAACCCCATCACCTCCTACGGCGCCCTCAAAGAGACCTTGGGTCAGGTCCAGCGGCTGGGCTACGCCCTGGAGCAGGACGAGGTGACCGAGGACTTCAGCTCCCTGGCCGTCGTGGCCAGGGACCACACGGGCTGGCCGGCGGCAGCCATCACGGTCACCTTCATGACCCACCGAGTTCCCGAGGACCGGTGGGCGCAGATCCTGGGCGCCATGCACCAGAGCGCCAACGAGCTCTCACGGCGCTTGTACGGCACCGGGGCCACCACCCCTGACCCCGGTGTCTGACATACCAGACAGAACCTGCGGAAAGCCGTAGTAGGGCCGGGGTGCTGAACGGTTTGATGAAGGCAGAGCTTGTGACCGCGGTCACGACCACTCCTCATCCTCGGATTCTCGAGCACCGTTCTGCACCTTGGAGGTCACCATGTCCCCGTCCGTCACCCGCACCGTGCGCGCCGCCCGCGGCACCGAGCTGACCGCCAAAAGCTGGCAGACCGAGGCGCCGCTGCGCATGCTGCACAACAACCTGGACCCCGAGGTCGCCGAGCGACCCGAAGACCTGGTCGTCTACGGCGGCACCGGCAAGGCCGCGCGCAACTGGGAGGCCTTCGACGCGATCAGCCGCACCCTGGAGTCCTTGGAGGACGACGAGACGCTGCTGGTGCAGTCGGGCAAGCCTGTGGGGGTGTTCCGCACCCATGAGTGGGCCCCGCGGGTGCTGATCGCCAACTCCAACCTGGTCGGGGACTGGGCGAACTGGCCCGAGTTCCGCCGACTGGAGGCCGAGGGCCTGACCATGTACGGGCAGATGACCGCCGGGTCCTGGATCTACATTGCGACCCAGGGCATCCTGCAGGGCACCTATGAGACCTTCTACGCCGTGGCGCGGAAGATGCACGAGGACGGCCGGCTCACCGAGCCCACCCTGGCCGGGACGCT
Source organism: Kocuria sp. SM24M-10 (assembly GCF_001027955.1). NCBI lineage: Bacteria > Bacillati > Actinomycetota > Actinomycetes > Micrococcales > Micrococcaceae > Kocuria > Kocuria sp. SM24M-10. The sequence continues at coordinate 56,978 of NZ_LDNX01000125.1, forward strand.
GACGCTGACCGGTGGGTGCGGGGGCATGGGCGGGGCCCAGCCGCTGGCGGTGACCCTCAACGGCGGGGCGTGCCTGATCGTGGACGTGGACGAGACCCGGCTGCGCCGCCGTCAGGCCAAGCGCTACCTCGACGAGGTCGAGACCGACCTCGCCACGGCCCTGCGCAAGGTGAACGAGGCCAAGGCCCAACGGCGGGGCCTGTCGGTGGGCTATGTGGGCAACGCCGCGGAGGTCTTCCCGGAGCTGCTGGCCCGCCACCGGGCCGGGGAGCTGACGGTGGACATCGTCACGGACCAGACCTCCGCCCACGATCCGCTGTCCTACCTGCCGGCCGAGTACATGGTGGAGCAGTGGGAGGCCGAGGCTGCCGCCGATGCGGAGGGGTTCACGAAGAAGTCCCGGGAGTCCATGGCCGCCCAGGTCCAGGCGATGGTGGAGTTCCAGGACGCCGGGGCGGAGGTCTTCGACTACGGCAACTCCATCCGCGACGAGGCCCGGCTGGCCGGCTACTCCCGCGCCTTCGAGTTCCCCGGGTTCGTGCCGGCCTACATCCGGCCGCTGTTCTGCGAGGGTCTGGGCCCGTTCCGGTGGGTTGCCCTGTCCGGGGACCCGAAGGACATCGAGGTCACCGACGCGGCGATCAAGGAACTGTTCCCCGACAACGAGCACCTGCACCAGTGGATCGACGCCGCTCAGGAGCACGTCGAGTTCGAGGGCCTGCCCGCCCGGATCTGCTGGCTCGGCTACGGGGAACGCCACAAGGCGGCCCTGAAGTTCAACGAGCTGGTCGCCGAGGGCAAGATCTCCGCCCCGATCGTCATCGGCCGTGACCACCTGGACTCCGGGTCGGTGGCCTCCCCCTACCGGGAGACCGAGTCGATGAAGGACGGCTCCGACGCGATCGCCGACTGGCCGCTGCTCAATGCGCTGACCGCCGCCTCCTCCGGTGCCACCTGGGTGTCCATCCACCACGGCGGCGGCGTGGGGATCGGCCGCTCCATCCACGCCGGGCAGGTCTCGGTGGCCGATGGCACCGAGCTGGCCGCCCAGAAGCTGGAGCGGTTGCTCACCAATGACCCGGGCATGGGCGTGATCCGCCACGCCGACGCCGGCTACGAGCGGGCCCTCGAGGTTGCCCAGGAGCGTGGGGTGCGCGTTCCCATGCAGGAGCACCAGTGAACCTGACCCCCGGTGGCGCGCAGTTGATCACCGGCATCACCGAACTGGTCACGGTCGACGAGGAGCTGGGCACCCTTCGGGACGCGGCGGTGGTCATCGACGGTGATCGCATCGTGTGGGTCGGTGCCGCAGGCGGGGCACCGGCGGCCGACACCGCTGTCGACCTCGGCGGGCGGGCGGTGCTGCCCGGGTGGGTGGACTCCCACACGCACCTGGTCTTCGACGGGGACCGCTCGGGGGAGTTCGCCGCGCGGATGGCCGGCGAACCCTACGCGGCCGGGGGCATCGGGGTGACCACCGCCGCCACCCGGGCCGCTGAGGACACCCGCCTCGATGCCCTGGTGGCCTCCCGGGTGCGGGAGGCCACCGCCGGGGGCACCACCTACCTGGAGACCAAGACCGGATACGGGCTCACGGTTGCCGACGAACAGCGCAGCGCGCGGATCGCGGCAGCCCACGTGGAGGACGTAACTTTTCTCGGGGCCCACCTCGTCCCGGCCGGCCTCGACGCCGAAGATTATGTGGAGGAAGTCTGCGGGCCGATGCTGGCCGCGGTCGCCCCGCACGCCCGGTGGGCGGACGTGTTCTGCGAGGAGGGCGCGTTCACCGCCGAGCAGTCCCGGCGGGTGCTCACCGCCTGCGCTCAGGCGGGGCTGGGGCTGCGGGTGCACGGCAACCAACTGGGCCCGGGCGAGGGCGTGGCCTTGGCGGTGGAGCTGGGGGCGGCCTCGGTGGATCACTGCAACCACCTCACCGACCACGACATCGACGCCCTGGCCTCCTCCGGTGCCGGATCGGCGGGCGGTACCCGGGCCGGGCACGAGACGGTGGCGACTGTCTTGCCGGCCTGCGACCTCTCCACCCGCGCCCCGTTGGCCCCGGCCCGTCAACTGCTCGATGCCGGGGCGAGGGTGGCGATTGCCTCCAATTGCAACCCGGGGACCTCCTACACGACCTCGATGAACTTCTGCGTGGCCACGGCCGTGCTGCAGATGGGGCTGTCCATCGAGGAGGCGGTCACCGCCGCCACCCTTGGCGGGGCCAGGGCTCTGCGCCGGGACCAGGAATCCCTTGCCGCCGGCACCCGGCCCAAAGCCACCGGTGACGAGCTGCCGGTGGGGCGCATCACCCCCGGGCACCGCGCCGACCTGCACGTCCTCGACGCCCCCGCGGCGATCTACCTGGCCTACCGCCCCGGCATGCCCCTCACCCACGCGGTGTGGCGGGCCGGCCACCGCCTGCTCTGATCCCGAGCCGTCCATCACGACGCTGACCGCCTTCCTCCTTCTTCCTTTGAAACGGATACTGACATGGCCACCACTGCTCAGGCCCATCGGACCACGGCCGCGGATCTGCTGCGCTTCGTGCTCTACAGCGCCATCGGCGTCTTCATGTTCTTCGTGCCCATCACCGTGGGCGAGAAGAGCACCATCCCCCTGGACCATGTGGTCTCCTGGCTACGGGACAACGCCGCGGACTACGTGCCCTACTACGCCCTGGCGCTGATCCTGGCCGGTGCCGTGCTGCCCTTCGTCACCGGCGCCTGGCGGGCTTCCCGGCTGCGCACCGTGTTCGCGCTGCTCAACGTGGTCGGGCTCGCCGTGGGTGTGGCCCTGGTGACCGGAGCCGGCCCGGCCTGGTTGATGGCCGAGGACATGGGGCCCTTCCTCTTCAACGCCTTGGTCATCCCGGTGGGACTGATCGTGCCCATCGGGGCGATCTTCCTGGCCCTGCTCATCGGCTACGGGCTGATGGAGTTCGTCGGGGTCTTCCTCCAGCCCGTCATGCGCCCGCTGTGGCGCACCCCGGGACGCTCAGCGATCGACGCGGTGGCCTCCTTCGTGGGCAGCTACTCCCTGGCCCTGCTGCTGACCAACCGGGTCTACCGTGAGGGCCGCTACACCAGCCGGGAGGCGGCGATCATCGCCACCGGTTTCTCCACGGTCTCGGCCAGCTTCATGGTCATCGTCGCCAAGACCCTGGGCCTGATGGAGCACTGGTTGATGTACTTCTGGCTGGCGCTGGTCGTGACCTTCATCGTCACCGCCATCACCGTGCGGATCCCTCCCCTGAGCCGTATTCCGGACACCCCCTTCCCCGGCGTGGAGCACCAGCCCGAGGAGAAGGTCACCGGCAACCGCTTCCGCTACGCCTGGTCTGAGGCCCGCACCACCCTGCACGCGGCCCCCTCGCTGGGGCGCAACATCGCCGAGAACGTCCGTGACGGGTTCAAGATGGCCATGGCCATCCTCCCCTCGATCCTTTCCATCGGGCTGCTGGGGCTGGTGCTGGCCCGCTACACCCCCGTCTTCGACTGGGTCGGCTACCTCTTCGCCCCCTTCGCCTGGGTGGTGGGTCTGCCCGAGCCGCTGCTGGCCGGGAAGGCCTCCGCCACCGGGATTGCCGAGATGTTCCTGCCGGCCACCATCGTGGCCGGGGAGGAATCACTGGTGCTGCGCATGGTCATCGCCATCGTGTGCGTGTCGGCGATCATCTTCTTCTCCGCCCTGGTCCCCTCCATTCTGGCCACCGACATCCCGGTCCCGCTGGGGCACCTGGTGATCATCTGGTTCGAGCGCGTGGCCCTGACCATCCTCATCGCCACCCCGCTCGTGCGCCTGCTGCTCTGACCTACCCACCTAGCGCCCACCCCGAGGCCACGCCCACCACAGGAAGACCCAGCACTGCCATGACTGTCACCGACACCGCCCCCCTCATCACGGTCGGACCCTCCGCCTTGGAAACCGCCCAGGCCCAGCTGGCCACCGCCATCGCCACCCTCGGCTACGACACCGGTCTGCACCAGCTGCTGGCCACCGCGCGCCGGGAGCTGACCGTGTCCATCCCGCTGCGCCGCGACACCGGGCAGACCGAGGTGCTGCGCGGTTACCGGGTCCAGCACAATTTCTCCCGCGGCCCGGCCAAGGGCGGGCTGCGCTACTCCCCGGCCGTGGACCTGGACGAGGTTCGCGCCCTGGCGATGTGGATGACCTGGAAGTGCGCGCTCCTGGACGTGCCCTACGGCGGGGCCAAGGGCGGGATCACCATCGACCCCCGCCACTACTCCGCCGGGGAGCTCGAGCGCGTCACGCGCCGCTACACCTCCGAGATCCTGCCGATCATCGGCCCCGAAAAGGACATCCCCGCCCCCGACATCGGCACCGATGAGCAGACCATGGCTTGGATCACCGACACCTACTCGGTCAACGTCGGCTACACCGCCCCGGCCATCGTCACCGGCAAGCCCGTCTCCCTCGGTGGATCCCTGGGCCGTTCCTCAGCCACCTCGGCAGGGGTCGTCCACATCGCCCTGGCCGCCCTGGAGCACCGTGGGCTCACCCCCGCCCGAGCTACCGCCGCGGTGCAGGGCTTCGGCAAGGTCGGCGCGGGCGCGGTCGAGTTCCTCGCCGAAGCCGGAGTGAGGGTCCAGGCGGTCTCCGATCAGTACGGAGCGGTGTACCGCTCGAGCGGACTCGACCACGACGTTTTGGCCGCCCACACCCGGCAGACCGGCAGCGTGGTCGGTTGCCCCGGCACCGACCCGCTGGCCCCCCAGGACCTGCTGGAACTGGACGTGGACCTGCTGGTGCCGGCCGCGGTGGAAGGCGTGCTCACCGCCGAGAACGCCCCGAACGTCCGGGCCCGGATCGTCGTCGAAGGCGCCAACGGCCCCACCACCGCCGAAGCCGACCGCATCCTCGCCGAGGCCGACGTGCTGGTCGTGCCCGACATCCTCGCCAACGCCGGCGGGGTGATCGTCTCCTACTTCGAATGGGTCCAGGGCAACCAGGCCTACTGGTGGTCCCAGCAAGAAGTCGACGACCGCCTGGAGACTCGCATGCTCACCGCCTGGCACGGCCTGTTGCGCTCCAGCCAGGAGCACGACCTCACACTCAGGGAAGCGGCAACGGTCACCGCCGTCCAACGGGTGGCCGACGCCCACCTCACCCGCGGCCTCTACCCCTGATCCGCAGCAGCCGCCTCTGCGACCTGAAACCCGGTCGCGGGTCCACCACACACCCTGGGCATTGTCGGAAGGAACAACCATGACCGCCTTGGCAGAACCCGAGACCACTCCCCTGCTCCACCCGGAATCACTGGTGGGCGTGCCGCCGGCCTGCAGGGAGGACAGTGCCTGCCCCTACTGCAGCGGCCCGGAAACCGACTGAGGCCAGCACCGCTTCCGCCCGGCCTGATGCGCCCCACTGCGCATCAGGCCGGGACGGGCCCGTGGACATGCCCGGTCCGTGGGGGATCTCCACCGGCATTGTCGCTATCGTGCGAATCCCGCGCTGCCCAGCCGTGCGTTGCGGGTGGCGACACCCAGGGCGAACTGGACCAAGTAGTCGTTGAGCTGGATCGACGCCTCCCGTGCGGCTTCCACATCACGGGCCAGGATCGCCCGCAACAGCTGCAGGTGCAGTTCCTTGCCCGCGGTGACCTCCCGGGCCCCGTCGAGGATGTGGGCCATCCAGAACCGGCGGGACAGGCCCTGCAACGGGGTCATCGCATCGGCCAGATACTCGTTGTGCGCCGCCGCGCACAACATCCGATGCGTACCGCGCACGACCCCCACATAGGTCTCCAGCTCCTGGATGCCTTCCAGCTCCTCGGCCAACGCCTGGATGCCGGCCAGTTCCGCCACGGTCGCCCGTTCACAGGCCAACGCCACCGCCAGAGCCTCCGTGACCCGGCGCACCTCCAAGCGGCGCAGCTGCTCCTCGACCGAGTTGGACGGAATCTCGATTCCCCGACCGGGTCGGATGCGCACCAGATGGTCACGGTCAAGACGCTGCACCGCTTCCCGCAACGGGGTCCGACCCAGGCCGAGTTCCTCCACCAGGCCCGCCTCCGTGTGGAACGCACCCGGCTCCAATCGCCCCGTTTCGATCATCTCCGCCAGCAGAACGTACGCCTCATCAGCCTTCGTCATCTCACGTCCTTTCGACGCCAGAGTACACAATAGACAGCCACATACTCTTGATATACGCCCTATATACGCCCTACGATCGAGGTGTTGCTGTGAGACCCATCACCTGGAGGATCCCGTGAAGTACCGTCCGGCCACTGAGGCAAGTCCCTTGCCCTACTCGCCTTTCAAGAGCTGCACCGTGCCCCGACCCATCGGATGGCTCTCCAGCGTGAGCACGGACGGGGTGGAGAACATCGCCCCGTACAGCCAGTGGCAGAACCTCACCTTCGACCCCCCGATGGTGATGTTCTCGGCCAACCAATACCCCGACGGGCGCCGGAAGGACACCGTGATCAACGCCGAGACCACCGGATGGTTCGTGTGGAACATGGCGACCTACCCGCTGCGCGAAGCCGTCAACCTCAGCGCCATGGCCCTGAGCCCGGAGGAGAGCGAGTTCGACCACCTGGGGATCACCCGCAGCTACGCGGAGAACTACCCGGTGCCGATGGTGCAGGAGAGCCCGGTGAAGTTCGAGTGCAAGTACCACTCCACCCACCACATCCCCGGCGCTTCCGCCGTGGGCACGGTCGACGTCATCTTCGCGACCGTGGAGACCGTGCACATCGACGATGCGGTCATCACCGTCGACGGACGCCTGGACATCCGGAAAATCGAGCCGATCGCCCGACTCGGGTACTTCGACTACACCGTCGTGCGGGAGACCTTCGAGATGCGGGTGCCCGGCGCCGACCACGACGCCCAGATGGGCTTGGAGGGACGAGCAGCATGAGCCAGACGAACCAGGCCCAGGCGCCCGCCACGTCCTCCTCGGCCTCGAGTGCGACCGCTGAGACCAAGAGCCGACGGATCAAAGACCTCATCGCCGTCAACTTCGGCAACACCCTGGAGTGGTACGACTGGACGATCTACTCCATCTTCGCCCCGTACTTCGCCGTCCAGTTCTTCCAGCCGGACAACCCCGCCTCGGCCCTGCTGGCCACCCTGGCGGTGTTCGCCGTCGGATTCGTCACCCGACCGCTGGGCGGCATCCTCTTCGGCGCCTACGCCGACCGTGCCGGGCGCCGCAAAGCCCTGACCGTGGCCATGATGCTCACCGCCCTCGGCAGCCTGGTCATCGCCATCGCCCCCACCTACGCCTCGGTGGGACTTCTCGCCTCGGTGATCCTGCTCGTCGCCCGGCTACTGCAGGGCCTGGCCCACGGCGGCGAAATGGGCACCTCCGTGACCTACCTGGTGGAGCGGGCCCCGCACGGTCGGCGCGCGCTGTTCGGCAGCACCTCCTGGGTCAGCGTCGTGCTCGGCACGATGCTGGCCACCATCACCGGGCTCATCCTCACCTCCACCTTGTCCCAGGCGCAGGTGGGCGAGTGGGGGTGGCGCATCGCGTTCGGTATCGGCGGCACCCTGGGCCTGTATGCCCTCTACCTGCGGCGCCGGCTGACCGAGACCGATGCTTTCGAAGAAGCCTCCCAGCAGGCCCCGACCCAGCGATCCGACGAGCACAACGCCGCACCGGCGGGACCCAAGCGGGGTTTGCTGCACCATTGGCGTGCGATGCTCATCGTCTTCGGGCTCTCCGCGGGAGGCTCGGTCATGTTCTACACCTGGCTGATCTACATGCCGACCTACGCCCAGATTCAGCACGGACAGGATCCCTCCAGCTCGCTGACGGCCAGCCTCATCGCCCAAGCCTTCTTCCTCGGTGCCGTCCTGGGCGCCGGCTGGCTGGGCGACCGCATCGGTCGCAAGCCGTTGGTCATCGCCTTCGGCGTAGCCTTTGCCGTGCTGACCATTCCGATCTACAACCTGGTCGACGGCAGCTTCGGGCGACTGCTGCTGGCCATGCTGGCCTCGCTGACCGCTTTGGCGCTGCTGTTCGGTGTCAACGGGGCGGTCTGGGCCGAGGTGTTCCCCACCAAAGTCCGCGCAGCCGGTGTCGCAGGTCCGCTCTCCTTCGCGACCGCCATCTTCGGCGGAACCGCTCCCTACATCAACGCCGCACTCGGACAAGCCGGCCACCAGGACTGGTTCCTCTACTACCTCATCGGCGTCGCCGGCATCACTCTGGTCACCGGGATCCTCATGCGCGAGACCAAAAACAACACCCTGATCCGAGAAACCTGACCGCCCCACCGACACCCCGACTGGCCAACTTTGACCCGTCATCACTGCGTGCAGCACTCCTCTCGGTCCCCGGCGCATAGTGCGTTCGGGGACCGAGGCATTGCCTGGACCATCTCACTGCCTCTGCCTCTCAGGCGGATCACAGGGGCAGGGGCCGGTCCTGGACGACGTTCTTCATCACCAGAGTGGAGCTCAACCGCTGCACTCTGGGCAAAGTGGTCAGGTGGTCGTCGTAGAGGCCCTGGAGGGCCGCCAGCTCCGCGGCCACCACGTGCAGAAGACGGTCGGGATCCCCGAGCAGCCGCTGCGCCTGGATGATGTGCGGGACCGTGGCCACCGGGTCCTCCAAGGCCTCCGAGGTGTCGTGGTCGGCCGCGTACACGATGGCGAACATCAGGGAGGCGAGGTTCAGCCCCAGGGCATGGGCGGCCATCTGCTCCCGCATCGACAGCTCCGGTGGATCCGAGAATTCTCAGCCGGTGCCGGTTTCTTGGAGATCCATTCTCTGGAGGATCGTGGCGGAAATTTCTTCCACGGACATGAAGGCTGAGTTGAGGTGGGGGATGTCGTTGAGGGCGTACATCTGCTGGGCGTTGCGCAGTTCCCAGGTGCATTGGGGCAGGGAGGCGTAGATGGTGCCCGGGCGTCTTTCCTGGCGGACCTGGCTCAGTCGCAGGGGTTGGGAGGTGAGTCCGAAGCACTTGGTCGCGTAGGCGGCGATGGGTGCCGGCAGGGACCGGTGGGCGAAGTCTTCGTCGACTAGGGGGAAGTTCGCGGTGCGGATGCCGTGCTGCAGGGCCAGGTACATGCTGGTGGGGGTCTTGCCGCAGCGTGAGGGGGCGATGAGGATCAGATCGGCCCGTTCCAGGGCGCGGATGGATTGCCCGTCGTCGTGTTCCATGGCGTACTCGACGGCTGTCATCCGCGACTGGTAGCGGATGGCGTCGCCGAGCCCGTGGGCCCTGCCGGGTTGAGGGTTCGCGGTGGTGTGCAGGGCGGCTTCGAGCTGGTGGATGTGGGAGCCGAAGAGGTCCACGAAGTACCCGGCGCCAGCCTCGAGGATGCCGCGCAGGTGCGGGTCCACGACGGTGGAGAACACCACGGTGGTGCGCCCGGTTTCCGCAGCGGTGGTGATCCGGGCCGCGACCTGGTGGGCGTGGTCGGCGGTGGTGAGGAAGGGCACGGTGTGGCGTTCGAAGCGCTGGGCCGGGAACTGGGTGATGAGGGTGTTGCCGAGGGTCTCGGCGGTGATGCCGGTGCTGTCGGAGACGAAGAACGCCACCGGGCAGGAGTCGGTCACGGGTGCCTCCGCTGTCTTCTCGTCGGGATGTCCGGTGGTCCGGGTGGGGGTGGGGTTGGTGCCCTGGTCCTGGCGCCGGCGGCACCAGGACCAGGGTGCTCACACGGCCGGCTGTGCTGTGGTGGTGGCTAGGGCCAGCCAGGTGTCCACGACGGCGTCGGGGTTCAGGGACACGGAGTCGATGCCCTGGCCCAGCAGCCAGGCGGCCAGCTCGGGGTGGTCGCTGGGGCCCTGGCCGCAGATCCCGACGTACTTGCCGCGCTCCTTGCAGGCGGTGATGGCCATTTCCAGCAGCTTCTTGACCGCCGGGTCGCGTTCGTCGAAGGAGGAGGCGACCAGGGCGGAGTCGCGGTCCAGGCCCAGGGTGAGCTGGGTGAGGTCGTTGGAGCCGATGGAGAACCCGTCGAAGTGCTCCAGGAACTCCTCGGCCAGCAGGGCGTTGGCCGGCAGCTCGCACATCATCACGATCTCCAGGCCCTCCTCCCCGCGCCGCAGTCCGTTGGCGGCCAGCAGCTCGATCACACCCTGGGCTTCGTCGAGGGTGCGCACGAAGGGGACCATGAGCTTGATGTTTCTCAGTCCCATGGTGGTGCGGGCGTGGACGACCGCTGCGCACTCGAGCTCGAAGGCGGCCCGGAAGCTCTCCGAGAGGTACCGGCAGGCGCCGCGGAACCCGAGCATCGGGTTCTCCTCGGCCGGTTCGAACTCGGGCCCGCCCAGCAGGTTGGCGTACTCGTTGGACTTGAAGTCCGAGAGCCGGATGATCACCGGCTCAGGGGCGAAGGCCGCGGCGATCGTGGCGATGCCTTCGGCCAGGCGCTGGACGTAGTACTCGCGCGGTCCGGGGTAGGCGGCGATCCGTTCCCGGATCTGGGCGGCCACCCCGGGGTCCAGCTCGGGGGACCCGTTCTGCAGGGCGAGCAGGGCCAGGGGGTGGATGCCGATCTGGCGGTTGATGATGAACTCCAACCGGGCCAGGCCCACCCCATGGTGGGGCAGCTGGGCGAAGGAGAACGCCTGCTCGGGGGTGCCGACGTTCATCATCACTTTCAGCGGTGCTTCGGGCATCGCGCCCAGGGTGGTCTTCTCCACGGTGTAGTCCAGCAGACCCGCGTAGACCAGGCCCTCCTCGCCTTCCGCGCAGGAGACCGTCACCGGGTCCCCCTCGGCCAGCACCTCGCTGGCGTCCCCGGCGCCGACGACGGCGGGGATGCCCAGCTCCCGGGCGATGATCGCCGCGTGGCAGGTGCGCCCGCCGCGGTCGGTGACGATCGCGGCGGCCTTCTTCATGATCGGCTCCCAGTCCGGGTCCGTCATCGACGCCACCAGCACGTCCCCCTCCTGGAAGGAGGCCATCTGCTCGACCGAGGACAGCACCCGCACCCGCCCGGCCCCGATCCGTTGGCCGATGGCCCGCCCCTGGGCCACCACCGTGCCGGTCTCGTGGAGCCGGTAGCGGGCCACGGCCCCGGCCCCACGGCGGGAGACCACGGTCTCGGGGCGGGCCTGGAGGATGTAGAGGTTTCCGTCGGTGCCGTCCAGGCCCCACTCGATGTCCATCGGGCGGCCGTAGTGGTCCTCGATCGCCACCGCGTAGCGGGCCAGCTGCTCCACCTGCGCATCGGTGAGGCTGAACCTCCCCCGCTGCGCCTGCGGCACGGGCACGAAACCCACGGTCTCCCCGAGCTCCTGGGAGTCGGTGTAGGTCATCTGCAGGGCCTTGTCCCCGAGCCCGCGCTTGAGCACCGCCGGGCGCCCGGCGGCCAGGGCCGGTTTGTGGACGTAGAACTCGTCCGGGTTCACCGCCCCCTGCACCACCGCCTCCCCGAGCCCGTAGGAGGAGGTAATGAACACCGCGTCGGTGAACCCGGACTCGGTGTCCATGGTGAACATCACCCCCGAGGCCCCGACGTCGGAGCGCACCATCCGCTGCACCCCGGCCGAGAGCGCGACCTCGGCGTGGGCGAACCCGTGGTGGACCCGGTAGGCGATGGCACGGTCGTTGTACAAGGAGGCGAAGACGTCCTTGACCGCCGCCAGCACGTTCTCCACCCCGCGCACGTTCAGGAACGTCTCCTGCTGTCCGGCGAAGGAGGCGTCGGGCAGGTCTTCGGCGGTCGCGCTGGAGCGCACCGCCCAGGACACTCCTGCCGGGTGGGTCCCGGCCAGTTTTTCGTAGGCATCCCGGATCCCGGTCTCCAGTCCGTCCGGCAGCGGTGCGTTGCGGATCAGGGACCGGATGTGCGCACCGGCGGCGGCCAGGGCGGTCACGTCGGCGGTGTCCAGGCCCTCCAGGGTCTGGGCGATCCGCGTGTCCAGGCCGTCGGCGGCCAGGAACTGGCGGAACGCGGTGGCGGTGGTGGCGAAGCCGCCGGGGACCTGCACCCCGGCGTTGCTGAGGTTGCGGATCAACTCGCCCAAAGAGGCGTTCTTGCCGCCGACCTCCTCGAGGTCGGAGAGGTCGATGTCAGTGAAAGGAAGGACAGAGGTCATGAAGGACTCCTTCGGTGGGCGCCGCCCGGGCGGGGCGCCAGTGGATTGAGGATCGGTTCTGCCCGCCGGCCCGGCCGCAGGAACATCAGCGGTCGGGGCCGATCGGCTCCTGCCGGGGCAGGGGCTCAGGGCAGGGGACGGGGTGGTTCGGGGGCGGTGAAAGGTTCAGTTGGTGGAGCGCAGTACCAGAAGGAGGTCGCCGCCGGTGACCTGGGTGACCCCGGTCAGTGCGACCCGGGCGACCGTTCCGCCGGTGGGGGCGGTGATGGAGGCCTCCATCTTCATGGCTTCGATGGTGGCCACCTGCCCGCCGGCCTCCACGGTGTCGCCCTCGGCCACCGTCACGGTCACCGCCCCCGCGAACGGGGCGGCCACGTGGCCGGGGTCGGCGGGGTCGGCCTTCTCGGTCTCGGGCACCGAGGAGGTGATCGAGGCGTCGCGGACCTCGATCATCCGGGGCTGGCCGTTGAGGGTGACCATCACGGTGCGCATGCCCTTGTCGTCCGGCTCCGAGATGGCCTGCAGGGTCACCAGCAGCCGCACCCCCTTGCCGAGGGAGATCACGTGCTCCCGGTCGGAGGTCAGACCGTAGAGGAAGTCCCGGGTGTGCAGCACGGTGACGTCGCCGTACCTGGCCCGGACCGCCTCGTAGTCCCGGGTCGGGCCGGGGAACAGCAGCCGGTTCAGCGTGGCCCGCCGGGTCGCGGAGTCGGCGGCCAACGCGGTCGAGTCCTCCTCGCTGAGCTCGGTGACCCCGACACGCACGGTGCGGCCCTCCAGAGCCTTGGAGCGGAACGGTTCGGGCCACCCGCCGGGGGGAGTGCCGAGCTCCCCGGCGAGGAAGCTGATCACCGAGTCCGGGATGTCGAACTTCTGCGGGTTCGCCTCGAACTCGGCCGGGTCCACGCCCATGCCCACCAGCTGCAGGGCGAGGTCGCCCACGACCTTCGACGAGGGGGTGACCTTCACCAGCCTGCCGAGGATCGCGTTGGCGGCGGTGTACATGTCCTCGATCGCCTCGAACCGCTCCCCCAGCCCCAGCGCGATGGCCTGCTGGCGCAGGTTCGACAGCTGCCCGCCGGGGATCTCGTGCCGGTACACGCGCCCGGTCGGGGCGGTGAGCCCGGACTCGAACGGGCCGTACATCCGGCGGATGACCTCCCAGTAGGGCTCCAGGGCGGTCGCGGCCTCCAGGGGGATGCCGGTGTCCCGGTCGGTGTGGGCCAGGGCCGCGATCAGCGCCGAGGCGGGCACCTGGGAGGTCGTGCCGGCCATCGAGGCCTCGGCCACGTCCACCGCGTCCACGCCCGCGTCGATCGCGGCCATCAGCGTGGCGAGCTGCCCGCCGGCGGTGTCGTGGGTGTGCAGGTGCACGGGCAGGTCGAAGCGCTCCCGCAGGGCCGTCACCAGCTTCGCCGCCGCGGCGGGGCGCAGGAGCCCGGCCATGTCCTTGATCGCCAGCACGTGGGCGCCGGCGTCGACGCACTGCTGGGCGAGCTCGAGGTAGTAGTCCAGGGTGTAGAGCTCCTCGGCCGGGTCCAGCAGGTCCCCGGTGTAGCACAGGGCGACCTCGGCGACCGCGGTGCCCGTCCTGCGCACGGCCTCGATGGCCGGTGCCATCTGCTCCACGTCGTTGAGGGCGTCGAAGATCCGGAAGATGTCCACCCCGGTGGCCGCGGCCTCGGCCACGAACGCGTCCGTCACCTCGGTCGGGTACGGGGTGTAGCCCACGGTGTTGCGCCCGCGCAGCAGCATCTGGATCGGGATGTTCGGCATCGCCTCCCGAAGCAGCCGCAGCCGCTCCCACGGGTCCTCCCCGAGGAACCGGAGCGCGACGTCGTAGGTCGCCCCGCCCCAGGCCTCGATCGAGAGCAGCTGCGGCAGGGTGTGCGCGTAGGCCGGGGCGGCTGCCAGCAGGTCCCGGGTCCGGACCCGGGTGGCGAGCAGGGATTGGTGGGCGTCGCGGAAGGTGGTGTCGGTGACCGCCACCGCGGTCTGGGCCCGCAGCGCGGCCGCGAAGCCTTCGGGGCCCAGCTCCTGGAGACGTTGCCGCCACCCGTCCGGCGGGGTGTGCGCCGAGGGCCCGTCGAAGGGGGAGCGCAATGGCTCGTCCTGCTTGTCCCCCGGGTAGTGGGGGAGCTTGGTACGCGGGTCGATACCTTCCACCCGGGGGCCGTGGGGCTGATTGACGGTGACCTCGGCCAGCCAGGTCAGCGCCTTGGTGGCCCGGTCCCCGGAGATCTTGCCTTCGAGCAGTTCGGGGCGGGATTCGATGAAGTCGGTGGCGACCTCTCCGGCGAGGAACTGCGGGTCGGCCAGCACGGCCTGGAGGAACTGGATGTTGGTGGCCACCCCGCGGATCCGGAACTCGGCCAGGGCGCGCTGGGAGCGGTGCACGGCGGTGGCGTAGTCGCGGCCGCGACAGATGAGTTTGACCAGCATGGAGTCGAAGTGGGGGGAGATCTCCGCCCCGGCGTAGACGGTGCCGCTGTCCAGGCGCACTCCGGCGCCGCCGGCGGAGCGGTAGGCGGAGATCTTCCCGACGTCGGGGCGGAACCCGTTGGCCGGGTCCTCGGTGGTGATCCGGCACTGCAGCGCCGCGCCCCGGACCGTCAGCGACTCCTGGGCGATGCCCAGGTCCGCCAGGGTCTCCCCCGAGGCGATGCGCAGCTGCGAGGCGACCAGATCCACATCGGTGATCTCCTCGGTGACGGTATGTTCGACCTGGATCCGCGGATTCATCTCGATGAACACGTGCTGACCGGCCCGCTCCCCGGCCGTGTCCACGAGGAACTCCACGGTCCCGGCATTGACGTAGCCCAGCTCTCTGGCGAACTTCACGGCGTCGGCGTGCAGGGCCTGACGGATGCCCTCGTCGAGGTTCGGGGCCGGGGCGATCTCGATCACCTTCTGGTGCCGGCGCTGGACGGAGCAGTCGCGTTCAAACAGGTGCACCATCCCGCCCTCGTTGTCGGCGAGGATCTGCACCTCGATGTGCCGAGGCCGCAGCACGGCTTGTTCGACGAACATGGTGGGGTCCCCGAAGGCGGTGTCGGCCTCGCGCATCGCCGCCGCCAGGGCTTCGGGCAGCGCCTCAGAGGTCTCCACCCGGCGCATGCCGCGTCCCCCGCCGCCGGCCACGGCCTTCACGAACACGGGGAAGCCGATCCGCTCGGCCTCCCCGAGCAGGTAGTCCACCTCCGAGGAGGGGGCGGAGGATTCCAGGGTGGGGATCCCGGCCCGCTGGGCGGCCTTGAGCGCCTCCACCTTGTTCCCGGCCAATTCCAGGATCTCGGCCCGTGGGCCGACGAAGGTGATGCCCTCCGCGGCCGCCGCGCGGGCCAGGTCCGGGTTCTCCGACAGGAACCCGTAGCCGGGGTAGATCGCGTCCGCCCCGGACTCCTTGGCCACCCGGATGATCTCCGCCACGTCGAGGTAGGCCCGCACCGGGTGACCCTCCTCCCCGATCTGGTAGGCCTCATCGGCCTTCTGCCGGTGGATCGAGTTGCGGTCCTCGTACGGGAAAACCGCCACCGTCTTGGCGCCCAGCTCGTAGGCGGCCCGGAAAGCGCGGATCGCGATCTCGCCGCGGTTGGCGACCAGGATCTTGGAGAACATTGACACCCGTTCCGCACCTGGGCGCTCCATTGGAGGCCCGGGTGCTGTGTTGTGAATTTCTGACAAGGTCAACTGCGAAGGAGAAACGGCCGGGCACGGCAGGGGCCGCCGTGCCCGGGCAGGGCAGACCCGGGCCCTCGGGGCCGCGATGGGGCCGGGGTGCCGAGCGGATCCGCGACGGTGCGTCTGCGCGTGCTGCGGTTCACGCGCCGTCCGGGCCTGTCAGCCGAGCAGGATCACGTCGAGCGTCCGGGGCCCGTGCACGCCTTCGACGCGTTCGAGCTCGATGTCCGAGGTCGCCGAGGGCCCGGAGATCATGGTGACCGGGGCCGTGGGCTCCACCAGGGCGAGGGCCTCGGGGATCAGCTCCACCACCGTCTCAACCGGCACCACGCAGATGTGGTGGTCGGGGACCAGGCTGATCGCCCGCCGGCCCTCCTCGGGACGGCCGGTGAGGAAGATCGTGCCGGTCTCCGCGCAGGAGACGGTCGAGGACGTCACCACCGCGTCCACGGCGTTGAGCTCCCGCACCCCCAGGGCCGAGGCGTCGCGGGCGTCATTGGGATCCACCAGCACCCGGCGGGCGGCGGTGTCCTCCGGCAACCAGGCGGTGTCCAGACCGGCCGGGACTACATACCGGGCGGAGACCCCCAGCAGCTGGGCGATCCGCCCCGGCAGGGACGCGGGGGTCTCGTGGTGCACCGCGGCCTTGTAGTCGACCAGCCGGTCCACGAGCATCTCGACGACCTCCTCAGCCGCACGCTCCGAGACGCGGCGATAGGTGCGCTGCGCCGGTGCAGGGGTAGGCGCGTCGTGCAGCGCCCCACGGATCCGGTTGAGGATCTCGGTCTTTGCCTCGCTCATCGTGCTCCCCCGTCGTCTTCGGTGTCGGTCTCGGCCCCATCCGGTGCGGTACTGCCCGCATCCGGGCCGGTGGCCGGGCCGCCGTCGGCGGCCACCCGTTCCTGGGTCTCCTCGGCGTGCTTGGCCCACCAATGGCGGAAAGACTCCTTCGGCGGGGCGGGGATGTCGCGCTCATCGGTCCAGCCCCCGGCGATCCCGGGCAACCAGGAGATCGCCCGATCCTTGCCCGCCACCGCCCTCCCCAACGGCAGACCCTTCTCGGCCAACCCCATCCGGGTGCCCGAGGACATCACCACCGAAGCGCCCTTCATCATCAAATCCATCTGGGAGGGCACCCGGGGGGTGGGCTTGCTGCGCACGTCCTCGTCGCGCAGGTGCACGAGGATTTCCGGGATGTTGATCTTCACCGGGCACACGTCGTAGCAGGCCCCGCACAGCGAGGAGGCGTAGGGCAGGGAGGCGTTCTCCTCGGAGGTGATGCCGGTCAGCTGCGGGGAGAGGATCGCCCCGATGGGCCCCGGGTAGGTGGAGCCGTAGGCGTGACCGCCGGCCTGCTCGTAGACGGGGCAGACGTTGAGGCAGGCCGAGCAGCGGATGCAGTGCAGCGCCGAGCGCCCGGCGGGGTCGTCGAGCACCGCGGTGCGGCCGTTGTCCAGGAGCACCACGTGCACGTTCTGGGGGCCGTCCCCCGGGGTCACGCCGGTCCACATCGAGGTGTAGGGGTTCATCCGCTCCCCCGTGGAGGAGCGCGGGAGCAGCTGCAGGAACACCTCGAGGTCCTGGAAGGTGGGCACGATCTTCTCGATGCCCATCACGGTGATCAGGGTCTCGGGCAGGGTCAGGCACATCCGCCCGTTGCCCTCGGACTCCACCACCGTCAGCGTCCCGGTGGAGGCCACGCCGAAGTTCGCCCCGGAGACCGCCACGGAGGTGGAGAGGAACTTCTCCCGCAGGTGGGTGCGGGCGGCCTCGGCGAGGTCGCGCGGCTCACTGGTCAAGGAATCATCCGTCTCCGGCATCCCCTTCCGGAAGATCTCCCGCACCTCATCACGATTGCGGTGGATGGCCGGGACCAGGATGTGCGAGGGCTTGTCGTGGGCGAGCTGGACGATCAGTTCGGCGAGGTCGGTCTCCGTGGCGGTGATCCCGTGCTCCTCGAGGTGGGCCTCGAGGCCGATCTCCTGGGTGGCCATGGACTTGATCTTGATGACGTCGGTGGACCCGGTGGCCTGCACGAGCTCGGTGACGATCCGGTTGGCCTCCTCCGCGTCCCGCGCCCAGTGCACGGTGCCGCCGCGGGCCGTGAAGTTGGCCTCGAACTCCTCGAGCAGGTGCGGCAGGTCCGCCATGACCTGCTCCTTGAGCGCGGAGCCGGCCGAGCGCAGCTCCTCCCAGTCGGGGAGCTCCCCGGCCACCGCGGCGCGCTTGCCGCGGATCGTGTGGGTGGCGTGGCGGATGTTGGCGCGCATCTGCGTGTTGCCCATCTCGGCCTTCGCCGCGGCGGGGAACGCGGTGGACGCGTGCAGATTCCCCTGCCCGTGGACGGGACGCACAGCAGGCATCCCCAGTGCAATACGACGGGTCATCGGGCGCCTCCGGTGGTGTGGGACGAAACGGACGAGGAAGCCGGACTCGCAGGACCCGCGGCCGAGGAACGCGCCGACGTGCACCCACCCCGCCCCCTGCTCTTCGGGATCGACAGCTCGACCGGTCCGGAGACCTCCAGCGGGTTCTCGCGGGTGGACGCGAGGATCTCGGCGAAGTGGACGGTGCCCGGCCCCGAGTCCCGGCGGGCCATGGCCCCGCCCAGGTGCATCAGGCAGGAGGCGTCCCCCCCGGTGCACAGCTCGGCCCCGGTGGAGACGATGTTGTCGATCTTCTCCTCGGCCATCGCGGCGGAGACGTCCGGGTTCTTGAAGGAGAAGGTCCCGCCGAAGCCGCAGCACTCCTCGGCGTCGGGCAGCTCGACGAGGTCGAGACCGCCGACCGAGGCGACCAGGTCCTTCTGCCGGTCGCCCAGGCGCAGCAGCCGCATCCCGTGGCAGGACGGGTGGTAGGTCACCCGGTGCGGGAACCAGGAGCCGAGCTGCGCGGCCGCGTCGCGCACGCCGAGCACGTCGGTCAGCAGCTGCGAGAGCTCGTAGGTGTTCCCGGCGACGGCCGCGGCGGCCACCGCCAGCTCCTCGTCCCCGCCGGCGCGGGCGATCATGGGCTGCTGGTGGCCCAGGGAGGCGACGCAGGAGCCGGAGGGTGCCACGGCCACGTCGTAGTCCGCGGCGGTGAAGGCCTTCACGTGGTTGCGGACCACGGGCAGGGCGTCGTCGAAGTAGCCGCTGTTGACGTGCATCTGGGAGCAGCAGCCCTGGCCGGGCGGGAACACCACCTCGTGGCCGAGCCGCTCGAGCACCCGCACGGTGGCCAGCGCGACCCGCGGATACATCGCGTCCACGATGCACGTGGCGAACAGGGCGATTCTCATGGGACCTCCGGGGGACAGGAGAACAAGGACGAAAGAAGAAGAAAAAGGGTCGATGCGAGAACACCGCACCACCTGTGGTCTGACCATAGTAGGACTATGAGCCGCACCACACAACCAGGGCGGCAGGCGGCGAAAACATTGCGCCGAAGGGTTGGTGGTGTGACCTGGGTCATGTACTCTTCGTGGTCAGACCATTGTGGTCCGACCATACGGTGATGGCATGTCTGGTTCTTCTCGCACTGGGGTGCGGGGAACCCGACCGGCCACCCGACAGACACCAAGGTCTGTGCTGCTTTTCCGGAACTCATCAAAAGGCGCATCGAGGCCACTGGGGCCGGCACGAGCTGCGCGTCGCGTCCCGGAAACTTTGACCCAGCCCGTACCACGCACCCGGCCCGCCCCGTCACCCGTGATCCTGCGGGGCAGGGCCCAGAAAGGATCTGTCCATGGACAATCTCGCTGTTCTGAGCCTGTTGGCTCTGCTGCCCCTGCTGTTGGTGGGTGTGCTGTTGGCCGGGTTCCGCTGGCCGGCGAAGTTCGCGATGCCGGTGGGCTACTTCGCCGCCGTCATCGTGGCTCTGGTGGTGTGGCAGATGAGCTTCACCGGGGTGCTGGCCGCCACCGTCGAAGGCCTCATCGTGGCCATCACCATGCTCTACATCGTCTTCGGCGCCCTGCTGCTGCTCTCCACCCTCACCGTGGGCGGGGCCATGGCCACCATCCGCGCCGGATTCAACAACATCTCCGCCGACCGGCGGATCCAGGCCATCATCATCGGCTGGCTCTTCGGCTCGTTCATCGAGGGCGTCTCTGGCTTCGGCACCACCGCCGCGGTGGTGGCCCCGCTGCTGCTGGCCATGGGCTTCCCCGCGATGGCCGCCGTCATGATCGGCCTCATCGTCCAGTCCACCCCGGTCAGCTTCGGGGCGGTCGGCACCCCCATCCTCGTCGGGGTCGCCAACGGCCTGGGCGGGGACCCCGCGGTCGCTCAGCGCGTCGAGGTCCTGGGTGTGACCATGCCCGAGTTCATCAACTCGATCGGCTTCTACACCGCGGCCATCCACGCGATCGTGGGCATCCTCATCCCGCTGATTCTCGTCACCCTGCTCACCGGGTTCTTCGGCCCCGAGCGGCGCTTCCGCGACGGGCTGGCCGTGTGGCCCTTCGCCGTGTACGCCTCCTTGGCCATGACCGTCCCCTACGTGCTGGTGGCCCGCTTCCTCGGCCCCGAGTTCCCCTCCATGTTCGGCGGGCTCCTCGGCATGGTGCTGGTGATGTACACCTCCAGCCGCGGCTTCCTCATGCCCAAGGACACCTTCCAGTTCGGCCCCCGCGCCGACTGGCCCACCCGCTGGATGGGCACCATCGAACCGGCCGAGGCCACCGACGTCTCCACGCACATGAGCACGGTCCGCGCCTGGGCCCCCTACGCCCTGATGGCGGGGCTGCTGGTGGCCACCCGTGTCATCGCCCCGCTGAAGGAAAGGCTGACCGGTCTGGCGATCCCCTTCGAGAACATCCTGGGCACCGAGATCACCACCACCGTCCAGCCCTTCTACCTTCCCGGGTTCGTGCTGATCCTCGCCTCGGCCTTCGCCTACCTGCTGCACCGGATGAACTCCCGCGAGATCGCCCAGACCCTCAAGATCTCCGCCGGCCAGCTCGCCGGCACCGCCGCCGCCCTGCTCTTCGCTGTGCCCCTGGTCCGGGTCCTCATCCAGTCCGGCCCGGCCCTCAACGAGTCCGGGCTCTCCAGCATGCCGGTCACCCTCGCCGAGGGCGCCGCCGCGATCTCGGGCAGCTCCTGGCCCGTGATCGCCCCCTGGATCGGCGCGCTGGGTGCCTTCGTGGCCGGGTCCAACACCGTGTCCAACCTGACGTTCTCCCAGTTCCAGTTCTCCACCGGCGCCGCGATCGGTCTGGACCGTCCCGAACTCGTCGTGGCCGCCCAGGCCGTGGGCGGGGCCGGTGGCAACCCGATCGCGATCCACAACATCGTGGCCGCCTCGGCCACCGTGGGCCTGCTCGGGCGTGAAGGTGATCTGCTGCGCAAGACCATCATCGTCACCACCTACTACTGCCTCGCCGGCGGCGCGATCGCCTACCTGTTCATCCACGGGGTGGGCCTGAACCTGGGCACCATCATGCTGGTGGCCCTCATCGCCGGACTGGCCCTTATCGCCGCCCGACTGTGGCGCCAGGACGCCCCCACCAAGAACGAACTCCGGGTTTGAGCCCGGCACATGGGGCCGGGCTCATGACCGGCGCCGGCCCCACGCCTGCTGCACCCCGGGGGCTGCACCCGACTGATCCGGTCGGGTGCAGCCCCCGGGGTCTCTCTAGAATGGTTTGGTTCCCCATCTACCTTCCAGGAGCCCCTCGTGCCCGCGCCCACACGCACCTACACCCTCGTCCTCGACTGGCTCGAAGAACGACTGCGCTCGGGCGAGATCTCGGCGGGCGACAGACTGCCCGCAGAGCGCCACCTGGCCGAAGAGTTCGGGATTTCCCGCGCCTCGGTCCGCGAAGCATTCCGGGTCCTCGACGCCATGGGCCTGGTCCGCTCCTCCACCGGGTCCGGGCCCAACGCCGGGGCGATCGTCATCTCGGACCCCTCGGCCGCCCTCGGCTGGGCGCTGCGGATGCACGTGGCCAACCGGTCCCTGCGCATCGGCGATCTGGTGCAGACCCGGCTGCTGCTCGAAACCCAGTCCGCCCACGAAGCCGCCACCGCCCCGGACACCCCCGAGCGCACCGCGATACTTGACCAGGCCACCGAACTGGTGGCCGCCATGGACGACCCGGACCTGCCGGACGAGCGCTTCCACGCTCACGACGCGCAGTTCCACATCCTGCTCGCCTCCCTGGCCGGCAACGTGGTGGTCGAGACCATCATGGCCTCGCTGCGCCAGGCCACCATCGGCTACGTCCAGGAGACCGTCGCCGGCCTGACGGACTGGCCGCAGGTACGCCACACCCTCCAGGAACAGCACAAGAACATCCTGGAGGCCTTCCAGCAGCGCCGAGGCGCAGACGCCGCCGAAGCCCTGCGCCACCACATCATCTGGTTCTTCGAACTCAGCGATCACCGCTAAAGAGCGGCCCCCAGACTCCCGCACCACCCAGGACTCTTGACCGCCGCCCACCGAACGGTGCCACCAGCACGGGACCGCCCGAACGAGCCATCCCAGACCCACCCTGCCCGACTGCTGACGGACACCTCCAAAACCTCCGGCTCCAGCCGGCCGCGACCGGCCTCCGCCGTGGGGGACCCATACGCGTTCCAGGCCGAGAACACCCCGCGTCGACACCGCACCACTGAGCGCACCAGATCGGGACGACCACCCGGCATGTGCTCACCGCGTCCCGGCTGACCACCCCGAGGCCGCACCCCAGCCCATAGGCGCCGACGAAAGGCACCGCTACCATGACCAGCCCCGACCCCGTCCCCGGCCCAGTCCCAGTCCTCGTGGAGGACTGCACCGTGCTGCAGGCAGGTGATCGCATCGACGTCCACCTTGTCGGTGACCTCTACTACCGCGGACTCGTCGAGGAGACCATGCCACTCCTCCACGTGGTGTGGGCCCGAGAACTGGGAACCGGCGAACGGAGAATGTTCTCCACCGACGAGAACCGCATCTTCCAGCACCCACCCCCAGCCACCCCAGAAAAGCACTGACGAAGACCTTTTCTGAAGGCACGCTCCACCGTTGAGACGGAAATCCGTGGAGCACATGGATGCCAGACGCCCAACGGCCGACATGGAGGACCGGCCGCTAACCGG
The DNA here is from genome assembly GCF_001027955.1 of Kocuria sp. SM24M-10. Classification (NCBI taxonomy): domain Bacteria; kingdom Bacillati; phylum Actinomycetota; class Actinomycetes; order Micrococcales; family Micrococcaceae; genus Kocuria; species Kocuria sp. SM24M-10. The sequence continues at coordinate 79,756 of NZ_LDNX01000125.1, forward strand.
GCCATATGTAAAGCGCCGCCTTGGCATAGTGAGCGCTATGACTCTGCTCGACCGCCCGCTGACCTACCCGGAGATCGGCGCCACCGCTGGGCAGCTGCCCGACGGATACGACCATCTGAGGGTCCACCGGGTCATCGGCCACGGGGAGTCGACGTTCCACCGCGCCGCCGATCAATTGATGAGCTGGCAGATGCACCGAGCGGCCGGCCTGACCGTCGAGGCCACCACACCCCGCGTCGAGCAGGACAGCCGTGTCAGCCTGCGCCTGAGCCGGCACCTGCTGCGAATCTCCTTCGGCTGCCAGGTGGTCTACGTCGTCGACGAAGAGCGCCGGCGGGGCTTCGCCTACGGGACCCTGCAGGGCCACCCGGAGCAGGGCGAGGAGAGGTTCTGCGTCGAATGGCGGGAGGACGACAACGTCGTGTTCACCATCACCGCCTTCTCCCGGCCGGGCACGTGGTGGTCCCGCGCCCTGGCGCCGATCAACCATCGCCTGCAGCAGCGATACACCCGCCGGTACCTGCACGCTCTGTAGCGCCCCCTCGAAGGCCAGCAAGGGTGCGCCACAGCAACCATGGGCGCGGCCTCGACGTGCGTTTGCCTGCACGCCAGCACAAGTGCGCCTTCTCCGTGCGCGCAGGGCCTGATAGTTCTGGGCTTGAGCCGAGACAAAGCGGAAAGTTCTACAGGAGGTGTGCAGTGGAGGACATCTTCTGGCCGGCCCTGATCATGGGCCCCGTGATGATCGTCTTCGGCATTGTGGTCATCAGGTTCCGCAAAACGCTGATCTCAGTCATCATCGAGGCCCAAAGCGTGCTGTTCGGCCGGCGAGTCGGTCAGATCTTCGCAGATCGCACCGGCTCTTCGGCGCTGCTCACTCCCGGGGTCGGCGCCGTCGTCCTGGGGGTCGTGATCATCTTGATGGGTCTGTTCCTGCCGCGGGAGATGTTCTAGTGGGGTGGCCGAGCCTTGTCTTGGGTGCTGCCATGGTGATCACCGGCGTGGTCCTCCTGCTCTGCCGGAAGTCACTTGCGGGTCTCTACGCCTCACGGCGCCAGGCTCCTCCGCCGGATCATCCGCAGTACCGAGCAGAACCTGCCTTCACCGCCGGTCCCATCGGCGTCCTGGGATGTGCTGGCATCTTGGCTGGCCTCATCGTGCTCGGGGCAGAGGTGCTCTGACCCTCCGCGCACGGGAGGGCCAACCTCAACGCACCTCCCAAGGTCACTACATCATGCCCGGGCGGAGACTCACCCCGGCGCGATGAGCAACTTCATGTGCAACGCCGCAGTCCCCGCAGTGCAACGGAGCATCAGCAGTTCCCTGCGGGAAGGCGGGGGCACCGAGGCGCGACCGGAGGCTCTGCTCCGGGGACGGGGTCCACGGCGTGGTCCCCGGTGCCATGGACGGGAACGGGGCGGCCGCCGCGCCGTGCATAGGTTTCGCCTCGGCCCAATGAACTCCTGAAATCAACAAGACTGGAACAGATCAGGTTTGTGTCGCTGACGGGGTTGACTCAAGGATGTTGACTCAAGGATGTCGGCTGGATACGTTGCAAAGACAAATACCTCTCAGAAAGCGACAAACAGATGCGAAAAAGCGCAGCAAGTGCCGCACTGATCACCGCCGTCGGATTTTCAGCCCTCAGTGCTGCCCCGGCGTCGGCCGACGTTTACGGACCCATCTTCCCCGTCTGTGATGCAGCCTTCGCCGCAGGGGTGTACAACATCCCCCAGGGCAGCCCGGCGTACCACCCCGCTCTGGACACCGACGCCGACGGCGTGGCGTGTGAGAGCGAGGCTTACGCCTACGACGCCGCGACGGTGGCCGAGATCGTGGAGCAGCGTGAGCTGGCCCGGGACACTCTGCCCCCGAACACCGGCATCATCGCCGGCCCCGATGGCACTGGTCTGGAGGAGGCACCGCAGATCGAGCAGGTCCCCGTCGGCGGCGCCGACACCGGCGTGGCCGTGGAAACCGCCGACGGCGACAGCGCCGCCGCGGTGACCGGTGGCCTGGCCCTGACCGTGACCCTTGCTGGTGGCGCGTTCTGGCTGCGACGGCGCGCCCGCACCGCCTGAGCAGCACGCCTACGGCCCCGGTAACCCTCGCACCGGGTTGCCGGGGCCATTGGTGTACCTGTCGCAAGCACTGTCTCACCTCATGCATCACCGCGCCGGCAGAGCCGGGTCGACCACACGGACCCACCAGCAGAGGCCAAAAATTCCAGAGCTGAGTGTCCGACAATCCGCCATATGTAAACCAGTCTTCGGGCAGGTGAAGTGGGGTTGACCCCGTTTCGTGGACATCGAGTTATGCGGCTTCTGCCGCGGGGTTCATGAGCTGGTGCTC
>NZ_LDNX01000126.1:0-3056 GCF_001027955.1 Kocuria sp. SM24M-10
TGGTGTCCTATCTGCCGGTGGGCTCGGAGGCCGCCGACCGGTTCTACGCCCAGGCGGCCCTGGACGCGGGGGTGGCCTTCGTCAACGCGCTGCCGGTGTTCATCGCCTCCACCGAGGAGTGGGCGCAGAAGTTCACCGCCGCGGGGGTGCCGATCGTGGGCGATGACATCAAGTCCCAGATCGGGGCGACGATCACCCACCGGGTGCTGGCCAAGCTCTTCGAGGACCGCGGGTACGTGCTGGACCGGACGTATCAGCTCAACGTGGGCGGGAACATGGACTTCATGAACATGCTCGAGCGCACCCGGTTGGAGTCGAAGAAGATCTCCAAGACCCAGGCGGTGACCTCCAACGTGGTGCGGGAGTTCGGCACCGAGGAGGTGCACATCGGGCCCTCGGACCACGTGCCGTGGCTCAACGACCGGAAGTTCGCCTTCGTGCGTCTGGAGGGTCACGGGTTCGGGGACGCCCCGATCTCCTTGGAGTACAAGCTGGAGGTGTGGGACTCCCCGAACTCGGCCGGGGTGATCATCGACGCGATCCGGGCGGCGAAGATCGGGCTGGACCGCGGGATCGGCGGGCCGCTGACCTCGGCGGCGGCGTACTTCATGAAGTCCCCGCCCGAGCAGCAGGCCGACGACACCGCCCGGGCGAACCTGGAGGCCTTCATCCGCGGCGACCTCGAACGCTGAAGCAGCGCCCCACCCGGGGCCGCGGATCACCCCGCGGAGCACCGCCGCACCGGTGACATGAGGTACTCCTCGAGCTCCGTCGGCGTGGATCCGCTCATGCCGTCGACGCCGCCTTCCTGGGCCGGTGGGCTTCGCGCCCTCGACGCCGGAAAGAGCCGGGGAACGGGCAGGCATCCTGCCCTGTGCAACGTGGGTCACATTGCGCAACATTGTCCGCGGGGTCCGCCGCGCCGTCGGGAATCACGGCGACCCCGGGACGGGGGCAGGAAAAGTCGCCCGGAACGCTTGACAGGCCAATGTGGGACGCATCACGCTGAACCTCACAATATGAAGCACGTTGCGCAGTACGCGGCAACGAGCCGAGAGGTCCACCCGCCCGGCGCCGCCCTGCTGTTCCCGCACCCACTGATCTGAAAGGGGTCCTTCATGGACTCCCTCGTCATTGTCGGAGCCTCGCTGGCCGGTCTGTCGGCCGCGAGGGCGGCTCGCAGCCTCGGGTTCGGCGGGCGTGTGGTGATCATCGGTGATGAGCTGCAGCGTCCCTACGACCGTCCGCCGCTGTCCAAGGACTTCCTGGCCGGGCGGATCGAGGTCGCGGATCTGACCCTGGAGACCGATACGGAGGCCTTGGACGCGGAGTGGGTTCTCGGGAGCCGGGCGGTCTCCTTCGATCCGTCCACCCGCACGGTCCACCTGGCCGACGGCACCACCGTGCACGCCCCCGCCCTGGTGATCGCCACCGGCGCCTCCCCCCGGACCCTGCCCCAGATCGCCGACGCGCCCAACGTGGTGAGCCTGCGCACCATCGCCGATGCGCAGAAGCTGCGCGGCCTAGTCCGGGCCGGTGGCCGGATGGTGGTCATCGGCGCCGGCTTCATCGGCGCCGAGGTCGCCTCCACCGCCCACGCGCTGGGCATGGAGGTCACCGTGCTGGAGAAGTCCCCCACCCCGCTGTGCGGGCCGCTGGGGGCGCAGCTGGGCGCGGTCGTCGCCGGGCTGCACACCCGCGCCGGGGTCGAGCTGATCTGCGGGGCCGACATCGCCGACTTCACCCGTACCGACGGATCCGTCAGCGCGGTGCACCTGGCCGACGGGCGGGTGCTGCCCGCCGATGTCGTGGTCGTGGGCATCGGGGCCGTGCCCAACACCGGGTGGCTGGAAGGCTCCGGGATCGAGCTGGGCAACGGTGTGGTCTGCGACGCCGTCGGGGGCACCAGCCTCCCGGGGGTCGTGGCCGTGGGCGACTGCGCCGCCTGGTGGGAGCCGGTCACCGGGCGCCACCAGCGGGTGGAGCACTGGACGGGGGCCGCCCAGCGCCCGGGCGTGGCCGTGTCCGCGTTGCTCGGCGCGGACCCGGCGACCCTGCCGGCCGTGAAGCCTCCCTACTTCTGGTCCGACCAGTACGGCACCCGCCTGCAGTTCGCCGGCGACGCCTCCCGCGCCGATCGGGTGGCCTACGAGCACGGCGGCCCCGGCGAGGACTCCCTGCTGGCCGTCTACTACGCCGGGGAGGAACCGGTCGCGGTGCTGGGCTGGAACCAGATCAAGCTCTTCGGCCGCTGGCGCAAGACCCTGGAGAAGATCGCCGCTGCCGCCCGCACCCCTGCCCCGCCGCACGAGGCGGCCCAGTCCGTGGCCGCCGCTGTCGCCGCCGCCTCCCCGGCCGCCGCCGCCGCCACCGCCGCCTCCCCGGCCGGGGTATGAAACCGTTCCACCCACCCCACCCGTTCCGCAGTACGTCGTAAGGAGTTCGTGTTGTCGACCAACGTTGTCTCGGAGTCCCTGATCTCCACCCTGCCCGGTTCCACCTACGTGGACGAGGCCGTCTTCCGCGCCGAGCAGGAACGCATCTTCGAGCAGATGTGGTTCTGCGCCGTGCGCGCCGGTGACCTCGACAAGCCCGGGGCCTACCGCACCGTGCAGATCGGCCGGGAATCGATCATCATCACCCGCAACCGCAAGCACGGCATCCGCGCCTTCTACAACATCTGCCGCCACCGCGGCGTGAAACTGTGCATGGAGGAGACCGGCGAAGCCAACCGCTCCTTCCAGTGCCCCTACCACGCCTGGACCTACGACTTCGACGGCAAGCTCATCGCCGCCCCCAACCTCACCAAGATGCCCGACATCGACCGCCAGGAATACGGACTGGTCACCATCCCGGTGCGCGAGTACCTCGGCTACGTCTGGGTCTGCCTGGCCGAGAACCCCCCCTCCTTCGAGGACGACGTGATGGGCGACATCGAAGAACGCCTCGGCGACACCCAGGCCATCGAGGGCTACGACATCGCCAACCTCGCCCTGGGCCGACGCATCACCTACGACGTGAAGGCCAACTGGAAGCTCATCATCGAGAACTTCATG
>NZ_LDNX01000127.1:0-39810 GCF_001027955.1 Kocuria sp. SM24M-10
GGGGGTGCTGAGAACCGGAGTCCTCAGCACCCCCGCCGTCGTCGTTGGGCGTGATAGAGGGGTCAGGCCGGGATGGTGGCCGTGTCGATGACGAAGCGGTAGCGCACGTCACTGGCGACCACCCGGTCGTAGGCCTCGGTCACGTCGTCGGCACCGATGAGTTCGATCTCGGCCCCGATGCCGTGCTGGGCGCAGAAGTCCAGCATCTCCTGGGTCTCACGGATTCCACCGATATTGGATCCGGCCAGGCTGCGGCGCCCGCGCACGAGGGAGAAGACGCTGAACGCCTGTGCATCCTCGGGCAGCCCGACGTAGACCAGGGAGCCGTTGACCCGCAGCAACCCCAGCAACGCGTCGACGTCAAGGTCGGCCGAGACGGTATTGAGGATGAGGTCGAAGCTGCCGCGCAACTGGTGGAAGGTGGCCTCGTTCTTCGTGGCGTAGTAGTGCTCGGCGCCGAAGCGCAGACCGTCCTCCTGCTTCGACAGCGACTGGGACAGCACGGTCACTTCCGCGCCCATGGCGCGGGCGATCTTCACGGCCACGTGGCCCAGCCCGCCCATCCCCACCACAGCGACCTTCTGGCCCGGGCCCGCACCCCAGTGCTTCAGCGGGGAGTAGGTGGTGATGCCCGCGCACAACAGCGGGGCCGCCACATCAAGGGCGAGATTCTCGGGGATGCGCAGAACGTAGTTCTCATCGGCGACGATCTGCGTGCTGTACCCACCGTAGGTGGCTTCCCCGGAGTACTGGCGACCGTTGTACGTGGCCACCATCCCGCTGGTGCAGAACTGCTCCTCCCCGGCCAGACAGTTCTCGCACTCCCGGCAGGAGTCCACGAAGCAGCCGATGCCGACCCGATCACCCACGGCATGGGCGGTGACCTTCTCTCCCACGGCCGCGACCACGCCGGCGATCTCGTGGCCGGGAACCATGGGGAAGATCGCCTGTCCCCATTCCTGCCGGGCCTGGTGGATGTCGGAGTGGCAGATACCGGCGTAGGCGATGTCGATCAGCACATCGTGGGAGCCGAGGTCGCGGCGTTCGATCGTGCCGCGCTCGAAAGGAGCGCCGGCACTCGGGGCGAGCAGGGCGGGAACGGACGTGGGCACAGCAGCCTCCTGGGGTTGGGCGGTCAAGAAATGGACAGGACGTCAGATGGCGTACTCGTACTGGACGGGCACCCGGGCCGGACCGGAGAGCTCAGCGGCGGCATGGTTGGCCCAGTACGGGTCCCGCAACAGTTCCCGGCCCAGCAGCACGACGTCGGCCCGGCCCTCGGCCACGATGGCCTCGGCCTGTCGGGGGTCGGTGATCAGCCCGACCGCGCCGGTGGGCAGCCCGGTGGAGGTGCGCACGGCCTCGGCGAAGGGAACCTGGTAGCCCGGGGTGACAGGAATGCGCACATGCGGCACCATCCCACCGGTGGAGGTGTCGAGCAGGTCCACCCCGTGGTCCTTCAGCAGCCCGGCCAGACGCACGGTGTCCTGCCCGGTCCAGGCTTCGGTCCCCTCGGCCTCGTGCACCCAGTCGGTGGCCGAGACCCGGAAGAACACCGGCAGCTCCGCCGGCCACACGCCCCGGACGGCGTCGACCACCTCCAGAACCAGACGGGCGCGGTTCTCGAAGGACCCGCCGTAGTCATCGACACGCCGGTTGGCCACCGGGGAGAGGAAGGAGTTGAGCAGGTACCCGTGAGCCCCGTGGATCTCCACCGCCTGGAACCCTGCGGCAGAGGCTCGCCGCGCAGCAGCGGCGAAGTCCTCCACCAGAACCCGGATCTCCTCCACGCCCATTTCCTGCGGAGCGGGCAGGTCGCCGAAGGCTTGCGGGCTGGCAGCGACCGTGGGCCATCCGCCCGCGGACTCGACCACCGCACCGCCACCGCGCCACGGGCGATCCGTGGAGGCCTTGCGCCCGGCATGGGCCAGCTGGATCGCCGGCACCGCCCCCTGGGCGGAGATCGCGGTCGTGAGGCCGGTGAACGCCTCCTGCTGCGCCTCGTTCCACAGCCCCAGGTCCCACGGGGTGATGCGCCCCTCGGGGCGCACTGCGGTGGCCTCGACCATCACCAGACCCACCCCACCGGCTGCTCGGCTGACCAGGTGCTGGAAATGGAAGTCGGTCGGAACCCCGGCCTGCGGCCCGTCGGCCTCGGCCGAGTACATGCACATCGGGGACATCCACACCCGGTTGGGCACGGTGACTGACCGCAGGGTGATCGGTTCGAATAGGGCGCTCATGGGCGCGTTCCTTCCGTCGCAGGACTGGCGGATCATCTCGCAGGCGCCGTCGCCTGGTACGTCGACCACCGTACTACGACAGAGGACGTAGTACGAAGGCTCTCGTAGACTGTGGCCACCGCGACAGAGAGGGGAATCCGTGCCCACCACGCCATCTGCCCGGATGATCGCGCATCCGGCCCGGGAGGAGATCACCCTGGAAGCCGTGCTCGCTGCCCTGGCCGACCCGGTGCGCCTGCGCATCGTGGGCGACCTCGCCGCCGGCCACACCGAGATGGCGTGCGTGTCCTTCCGTCTTCCGGTGACCAAATCCACCGCCACCCACCACTTCCGCGTGCTGCGCGAGGCGGGTCTGATCCGTCAGTCCTACCAGGGCACCTCGCGCATGAACGCCCTGCGCCGGGACGACCTCGAGGCCCTGTTCCCCGGTCTGCTGGACACCATCCTGGCCGTGGCGAGGCAGCACGGGAGTCCCCCACTTCAGCCTTGAGGAACAGTCGAGCTTCGTGACTCCTGCGCGGTCTCCGGCAGACCGGTTCGCCGGCTCCGTCAGACGGTCGCGTCATCAGTCCCGGTGTCGGCTGACGACAATCTTCCCGATAGCCGTTCCAGCGGCGACCAGCTGGTGGGCTGCACGGAGTCCTTCGGCGTCCAACCCGGGTATCACGGTGGTCACGGTGCTGCGCACCGTGCCGTCGTCCACCAGGCGGGCGACTTCGTCGAGGAGGTTGCCCTGCTCGATCAAGTCGGAGGTGGCGAACATCGATCGGGTGAACATGAGTTCCCAATGCCAGGTGATGGACTTGGCCTTGAGAGGCAACAGGTCCAAGGCATCCGGGTCGTCGATCGCAGTGATCTGAGCGAACGGCTTGGTGATTTCCGCGAAGGCCTGGACATTTCCTGCCGAATGCGCAGTGAACACATAGTCGACCCCCTCAGGGACCAGATCCTGAGTCTCTTCGGTGAGGTTGCGATGATCAACGACATGATCAGCCCCGAGGGAAACGACCCATTCACGGGTCTCAGGGCGCGCGGCGGTGGCGATGACGGTCAACCCGGTGAGCTTCTTCGCCAGTTGAATGAGAATCGAGCCGACACCTCCGGGGGCTCCGACCACGAGAAGGGTTCCAGTGCTGTCGGCCGTGAGACGGAAGCGGTCAAACAGGCTTTCCCAGGCCGTGATAGCGGTCAGCGGAAGAGCTGCTGCAGCTGGGTGCTCCAGTGTGGTGGGCTTGTGTCCCACGATGCGCTCATCGACAGCGTGCAGGTCGGCGTTCGTGCCCGGCCGGGTGATGTCGCCGGCGTACCACACCTCGTCCCCGACGGTGAAGCGGGTCACCGCCGATCCCACCGCCTCGACCACGCCAGAGGCGTCCCAGCCCAGTTGTCGGGTGCCGCTGGACATCGCATCGCGGGACTTGATGTCCACGGGATTGACCGACACCGCGTGAACGCGGACGAGGAGGTCGTGCGGACGCAGGTCCGGAATCGTGACGGTGCTGGTGAGGAATGCGCCTGGGTCGTCCAATTCCCGCCCTGCTTGGGCGAGGTAGGCGGTGGTGGTCGTGACAGCCGGCTGAGGACTGGTCATGGGTTTCCTCCCTGGTGAGACAGGTCAACACGAGCGTTAGTGCACCCATCCTCTCCCTCAACCCGGTGAACGGCACATCGCGATCCGGCGGCCCACCCCGGCCTTGACCCCAGCGTGAGCTGCTCCCAGCCCAGCCGGGGACCGACCATGCTGAACCTGCGCCCCACCGGACAGTCCCAGGTGACCGGTAGTCGGCCATGTGCAAGGTGCCGGGTGTCCGGCCTCGCCGCGAACACTCCGCGCACCATCGAGCCGCCGCTGGTGCCACCATGGAGCCCGCCCTCATCGAGGCGGCCGGCAACCGGCCACATCTCACGTCAGGTGGCCACTGACATCCGGACATTGCGGAATCACGAGCGGCGGTCTCGCTCTGCTCCACCCCCTATGCGCCGGGGTCACGATCCTCGGTCTGCTGCCAGATCCGATGGTGGGTCGTCCACCGTGGGCCCTGGTCCAGCAGAGGGCTCTTTCGTGCACCACGTCGAAGGAGACGCCGATGGGACTCGCGGACAGGATCGGCGCCACGACCGACCGGGCGGTGGGTGCGGCCAAGGACAGGCTCGGCGCGGCCACCGGCAACGCGGAGCTGCAGGCGCAGGGGCTGGCGCAGAACGCCGTGGGCCGAGCCGGAGGCCATGGTCAGGACGTCGAGGGCGCCGCCCGGGACATCGTGGAGGACCAGGAATGGCCCGCTCCCCCTCCAGCACGGCTGTCCGGCGGAGAAGATCCGGCACCACAAGCCGCAGGTGCGCACCGACACCCGCCCCATCCCGCCTCCGTGGACGAGACCGGCTGGACGGGCGAGGCCACTGCCCCGACGATGATGCCTTCGGCGGTGCCTGGCCGGCAGCCGCCGCCCGGGCCACCAGATCCGCCATCGCCGTGGGGTCGTCGGTGTCCACGGCGGGGCAGCCGGCGGCGAGGCCCAGGACCTCGTGCAACAGGCTGATCGGTCCCGAGCCACGGAGGAAGGCCAGGCGCAGGGCCATGTCCAGCTCCTCGGCCGCCGCCCACGCCTGGGCCTTGGCCGCGTGCACGGCCTCGTTGGCCAGCAGCGAGGTGATCGGCCACATCGAGAGGTCGTCCTGCCAGGGCTTCCCGCCCAGCTCCGGGTCCAGCGCCCCGACCACCGGTGGCGGGGCCACCCGCGGGGGTTCGGTGCGGGACAATCCGCCCGAGCGGGTCTACCGTCATGGCATGAGCCTCATCATCAGAAAGCTGATTATCGGGCTGGGGGTGGTCCTGGTGCTGGTGGCCACCGGGTGCGCGGCCTCCTACCCGGCCGACCCGCACAAGACGCTGGAGCGGGTCACCGGATCGGTGCTGCGGGTGGGGATCTCGCACAACGAGCCCTTCGTCTCCGTAGAGCACCCGGCCCCCTCGGGGCGGGAGGTGGCGCTGGTGGAGGACTACGCGAGCACCCTGGACGCCGAGGTGGAGTGGACCGCCGATGGGGAGGAAGAGCTGGTGGACCAGCTCGAGCACGGGGACCTGGACATGGTCATCGGCGGGCTCACCGACAAGACCCCCTGGAAGCAGAAGGTCGGGCTCACCCGCCCCTACACGCAGACCGTCGACGAGTTCGGCCAGACCGAGAAGCACGTGATGGCCGTGCGCAAGGGCGAAAACGCCTTCCTGCTGGACCTCGACGAGTTCCTGCAGACCCGGGGAGGGCAGCAGTGATGGGCACCAAGCACAACGTCGACGACGAGCCGCTGCCCGAGGAGATCGCCCGGGATCTGCGCAAGGCGGTACGCCTGGAGTGGATCACCATCGTGTCCCTGGTGTTCATCGTCGGGCTGGTCTACGCGGTGATGGGCAACTCCCAGGCGATGAAGACCGCCTGGATCGAGGACATGCTCTCCTTCATCCCCCCGATCGCCTTCCTCATCGGAGTGCGCATCACCCGCCGCCCCGCCACCGCCGAACGGCCCTTCGGCTACCACCGGGCCATCGGGATCTCCCACGTGGTCGCGGCCACCGCCCTGGTCGTGATGGGCGGATACCTCATCGTGGACTCGATCATCGCCCTCGTCACCGTCGACCACCCCACCATCGGCGGGATCCAGCTCTTCGGCACCACCATCTGGCTGGGCTGGCTGATGATGGCCGCCATGGTGGCCACCGCGATCCCCCCGGTGATCCTGGGCCGGAAGAAGCTGAAGCTCGCCCCAGGCCTGCACAACAAGGTCCTCTACGCGGACGCGGACATGAACAAGGCCGACTGGATGACCTCGCTGTCCGCGACCGTGGGGGTGGCCGGGATCGGGCTAGGGTGGTGGTGGGCCGACGCGGCAGCGGCGATCGTCATCGCCACCTCCATCCTCAGGGACGGGATCGCCAACCTGCGCGCAGCCGTGGCCGGGCTCATCGACGCCCGCCCCACCAGCGTGGACAACAAGGAGCCGCATCCGCTGCTGGGCGAGATCGACGCCTACCTGCGGTCCCTGGACTGGGTGCACACCGCCGCCGCCCGGGTCCGTGACGAGGGCCAGGTCTTCCATGTGGAGGGATTCGTGGTCCCCGAACCCCTGGAGACCGCGACCCCCGAACGGCTGGAGGCCGCCCGGGCCGGTCTGCTGGGCCTGGACTGGAAGATCCGCGACGCCGTCGTGGCCACCGTCCCGAAGCTGCCGGACGTCCTCGAGCGGCACGCCCCCCGGGCCTGAGCGCCGAGCACGGTCCTCATCACAGACCACGCACCGCCTGGTCACCACCTGTGCCCGCCTCGGGTCGGCCGGACGGGGTTGCGTCACGGTCGCGAGGCGCATGCCACGGGGGCCGTCGCGGATGAGTGCCGCCCGGCCGGGTCGGTCATCGCGGGCGGGTCTCGGGGTGGAGCCGGATCCGGCCCCACAGCTGACCGCTGGACGGGGCGGGCACCAGCCCCAGGCGGGCGGTGAGCTCGTTGGCGGCCCGGGCCAGGGCGTCACGCTCTGCGGCCGGCAGCATCAGGGCGCTGTGGATGTAGGCCTCGACCTCGTGCTCACCGACCGTGCCACCGGCATGCACGTACCGCGACCACACCTCTCTTGGCGGCAGACGAGCCTGTCCGAGCAGCCGGCCCAGCCGGTAGGCCTGGACCATGGCTACGACGTCCTCTTCCATGCGGATCCTCCCCGAGCCCGGGCACGCCCCGCAACGGGGCGCCGGTCGGTGACGGAAGGCCGTCTGCTGGACCTGCACAGCAGTCTGCGTCGGGCCCGCTCCCGGCTCAACTCGGTGACGTCGCAGGGCCCAGAGCGGCGTTCTGTCAGCACCCACGGCCTCGGTCCACAGTGTTTCCTGCGCCCATGCCTGTCCGTGATCGGCCCCCGCAGACCTCGGCTGCGCGGTGCAGGTGTTGTGCCCAGGGCAACAGGATCCCGGGCCCCTGTTCCGTCCGCGGCACCGGCACCGGCACCGAGGTGATCGATAGAGCGAAGGACGGGAACGGTAGCTCTCAGGGAGTGAACTGCAGCACGGGGCCGCCCTGGGGGCGGGTGGGCATGCGGTGCAGATCGAAGCTCATGCCGGCGTCCTCCGCGGTCCAGTCGCGCCCGGCCAGGTGTGCCGCGGTCACCGCCATCAGCCCCACCGTGATGTCTTCCCCAGGGCACCGGTGTCCGGCCTCGGCCGAGCCGCCGCCCTGGGGGACGAAGTTCTCGATCGCGGTCGGGTCCAGGTCCAGGAACCGCTCCGGATCGAAATCAGCGGGACGCTCCCACTCGCCGGGGTCGTTGTTGGTGCCCAGGATGTCCAGCAGCACCCGCTGACCGGTGCGGATCTGCTGCCCACCCCACTGCATGGGACAGCGTGCCCGGGCGGGAAGCATCGGCACGAACGGATACACCCGGCGCACCTCGTGGGCGAAGGCACGGGCCAGGGGGCCTCCCACCGTGGTGCCGCGCTCGGTGGTCTCAGCGCGCAGGCGTGCGACCCAGTCCGGGTGCTCGTGCAGAGCCAGCGCGATGAACGCCGCGAAGCGGCTGACTGCGATCGTGGGACGGACCATGTTCTGCAGCTCCACACCGGCGGTGTGCTCGTCCAGCAGCTGCCCGTCCGCATCACGGTGGGCCGCGACCAGATCCAGCGCGGGCGCCTGCCCTGCTCCCTGCCCGGCGCAGCCCTCGTCCGTGCGGGCCCGGGTGATCAGGCCCTTCGCCCAGGCATCACTGTCGCGGCGGGCGAGCATCGCCCGGACCCACGGGGGCCCGGGCACCCCGAAGCCCTCGACGATCGCCGCCAGTCGCTGCGCCCGGTCCTCCATCTGGGGGGTGTCCATGCCGGTGCCCGCCCAGGACAGCACCGCGCGGCCGAAGACCCCCACCGAGGCCTCGTAGACATTGAGCGTCCCAGCGCCCTCCAGCACCCGGGCCCATTCCCGGTCCACCTCCGCCACCAGGACCTCGACCCGCTCGGGCGTAGTGGCGTGCAGGAACAACTGCTTGCGGTGCCGGTGGGAGTCGTCGTCGAGCCCGTGCACGGCTCCGCGCCCGAACAGCGGCGCTTTCACCGCCAGCGGCATCGCCCCGGCCCGGCGGAACTTGTCGGTGTCGTAGAAGAAGCGCACCGCCTCCGTTCCACGGATCAGCAGCGCCGGCCCGCCCATCAGCTTCAGCGGCGCAGCCCGGGTCGCGAGGTTGCCGATCCGGGCGCGCACCGTGTCGGCGAAGGTGTATCCGTCCCGCAGCAGATCTAGGGTGCGGTCGCTCACGCGAGTGTGCGCATGGACGGTTCTCATGGGATCTCCGATCGTTGAACGGTGTCGATGGTCGGCCGGGAACGTTCGTGATGCCGGGTTCCTCATCGTAGTGATGCCCCTTGTCCGCCCCACGCCCCGGGGATGAAGGCGGACACCGCACCGAGGTCCTGCCCCGAACCGCACGGACTCCCCAGAACGACGAAGCCCCTGACAGGGCCATATGAAGAGCCCGCGGCGAGGGCCGCTGGCCTGACGCGCATGGTGCAGGAGCCGTTCTCGGGGGGGCGGTCCGAACACCGGGTGTGGGGCGCCGTCAGTGCAGGTCGCGCAGCCGGCAGCAGCGCCGGCCGGTCAGGGTGCCGTTGATCCGTACTCCCACCCGCACCGCGCCCGGACACACCGTCCCGGCGGCCACGATCCGGGGCGTCTACGCGGCATCGAGGGCGCGCAGCGGTGGGATCGACCCGTGCGGGCGGTGGGATCGACCCGTGCGGGCGGTGGGCCCGCCCAGGTGGATCTGCTTCGTGCTCATCCCCTCGCTGCGGCCCTGTGCCCGGGCTGCAGCGCCGCCGCGGTGTTCCTGGGTGTTCTGCAGTGGTGGGGCCGGGCATCATCCCATTTCGCACGACCTCTGCTGCCCGGCAGCAGGAGGTGCCCGCCCGTCCCGCATGACACGGAACGGACGGGCACAGCCAGGAGTCTTCCCGAGCACGGTGCGGTCAGGCCGGTCGGTGCCGGGACGGCAGACTGCTCGCCGCTGTCGTGCTCCCCTGCCTGGAACTGCTGGTCAGTAGGCCGGACCGGTGGTGTTGTGCGTGGCGCTGCGGTCGTGGGTGTCGCGGCGCAGGAAGGACAGGCCCACCATGGTCACGCCCAGGAACAGGTGCAGCCAGTCGTCGGCGGTGTTCAGCGGCACGAAGTTCGCCTGCGACTCCTGGCCCACGAGCAGACCGTAGATCCACAGGACCAGGTAGACCACCCCGCCCCACAGCAGGTAGTTGCGCGCCCCGGAGGCGGAGCGGGCCAGGGCCAGACCGGCCACGCCGTAGAGCAGGTGGACGATGTTGTGCAGCCAGGACACCTGGAAGATGCCCAGGAGCATGGCCTCGGAGTGGTGGCCGGCGACCATGAGCTGGTCGTAGTTCGTGGTGATGCCGGGGATGAACCCGGCGATGCCCACGAGCAGGAAGACCGCGCCGTACAAAAGAGCGGCGGTCTGGACGGGCGAACGGCGGGGGGTGGTGCGGTGGGTGGGAACGGTCATGGTCTTGCCTCGTTTCGATCGTGGTGGGCACGACCCCGGACAGGGGCCGTGAATTCGGCGGCCAGGTGCCGGTCAGCACTGCCACGCCTGGTTGCGCACGTGATGGGGATGGTGGCGGGGGTACGGACCGTCACCCATGGGCGGCGATCTGGTGTCGGCCGGTCTGTGGTGGCACCTCCTCACCGGTGGTCATCAGCAGGGCGGTGTAGGCGACCAGCAGGGGCAGGAACGGTACGGCCAGCACCCCTGCGGACCCGGCAGCCAACACCACGGTCAGTCCCGAGGCCCCGGTGGCCAGCAGGCCTGCCGCCCCGAGGCGGTGGGTGGTGGTGTCGCGCCGGTCGGGCAGCGTCGTCAGCATCGGCACCAGACCGGCTGCGCAGATCAGCCACAGCAACGCCACCCATTCCTGTCCGGGACCGGCTGTTGCCAGCAGCGACCAGCCGACCAGCCCGAGCAGCGCCCCCAGGGCCATGGCGAACGGCAGACCCGGGGCCGGGAATGTCCGGGCCCCTTCGGGCACATCGGGTCCCCCGCGCGCCAGCGAGCCAACACCATCCACGCCTGACATCACCGCGCTCATCTGGTGACCTCGGCTTCGGGTGCCGCGTGCATCGTGGGAAGGCCCAGTGGCCTGGCGTCCTCGAGGGTCGAGGTCGCCGGTGCGGCACCGGGGCTGGCCAGCAGGAACTTGACTTTCCGCGCCCCTGCGGCCGGGTTCTCGTGCTCGGCCGACCAACGCAGCAGATCCATCGCGGCCGCCTCCACGGACTCGGCCCCGCGCAGATCCACCACCACCTGGATGCCCGGCACCAGCCGGCGAGCGCGGCCGATCACCGGGCACAAGCCCCGCTGATTGTTCTCGGTCACTGCACCGGTGACCTCGATCCGCACCTGCCGCCCGTCCAGATCCACCTGCACCACGACAGCGATTTTCGGCTCCATGACAGCACCTGCTTCCCAACAGAAGACGTGCGGCCACTTCTCAACCGTCCCCCCACCCTAAGCACACTTACCCTGCGCTGGCCAACACCCCACGCCCGGCAGCCGGCAGCACGGCACGTGCCGCCGCCGCTGGTTCCGCCTGTCCTCGGCCGCACGGGCGGCCGCTACCGCCCGGCCGGTACCGGCGTGCGGCCTGCCCGCCGGCCCCCGCGCCGACCAGGGCCTCTGCTCGGGACAGGCCCGCCCCGGGGATCTGGCCGCTCAGCTCGGCGAGCTGGCCCGCGCCCTGCAGCAGGAGACCGACTTCGACGCCACCCTGGCCGCCATGGTCCACGCCGCCCTGGACCTCGTCCCCGGAGCCGCCACGGCCTCCATCTCGGTGCTCGAGGACCGGCGCCGCCCCCGCTCCCACGCCCCCTCCTCCGAGTTGCCGGCCGTCGTGGACGGCCTCCAGGAACAACACCACCAGGGCCCCTGCCTGGACGCGATCTACCAGGAGCGGATCGTGTGCGTGCCGGACCTCGCACACGAGGACCGCTGGCCCGCCTTCGCCCACGCCGCCGCCGGGGCCACCTCCTCGCTGTCCTTATGGAGGGGTACAAGATCACCGACCAACGAGCCTTCCTGCTGTTGCGCACCGCCAGCTCCCGCACCAACACCGAATTGCGCCAGGTCGCCGAACACCTCAGCACCACCGCACCCTCCCCCACCAGGAACAGGCCCCCGGACCACGCCCACCCCGCCGCGAACCACCCCCGGTCCACGGCCCGCGACGAAATTCCTCGCCGCGGCAAGGCCTCGCGCTCCGACCCCGGGAAACGGGCGCCTGCGGCGGCAGCGGCGGCGGCGGTGGCCTCCCCTGCTCCACCGTCTGCTGCGCCGCATCGGTCGCAATCCTCGAGGTCCGATGCACTCCGGGGGTGGGTCGTCCACCGTGGGTCCTGGTCCAGCAGAGGGCTCTTTCGTGCACCACGTCGAAGGAGACACCGCTGGGACTCGCGGACAGGATCGGCGCCACGACCGACCGGGCGGTGGGTGCGGCCAAGGACAGGCTCGGCGCGGCCACCGGCAACGCGGAGCTGCAGGCGCAGGGGCTGGCGCAGAACGCCGTGGGCCGAGCCGGAGGCCATGGTCAGGACGTCGAGGGCGCCGCCCAGGACATCAGCGGGGACCAGCCGTAGTCCGCACTGCCCCCGGCGAGCTGCCGGGAAGCCCAGGCAACCCAGGATCCGGCCCCGGCCGGTCTACGTGCATGTCGAACGCCGACCCGTCACGGAAGAGTCGCAGGACAGACCCGTCACGGAAGAGTCGCCGGACAGACGTGCCGGGCGGATGAGGGCCCCGCCCGGGCGACTACCTGTCCGACGCGGCCCGGGCCACCAGGTTCGCCATCGCCGTGGGGTCATCGGCATCGACCACGGGGAACCCGGCCCCGGCCTCCCCGACCCAGTGCAGTTGGATACCGGGGTTGTGCACGTCGGTGCCGTCGGCCAGGAACCAGTGCGGGCTGCCCTGCACCTGCCCGTGGTGGGCGCGGTAGTCGGCCAACATCGGCCCCCGCGCCCGCCCCTCATCCAAAGCCTCGACGAGGTCGTCGGTGTCCACCGCCGGGCAACCGGCGGCGACGTCGAGGATCTCGTGCAGCAGGCTGATCGGCCTCGAATCACGGAAGAACGCCAGGCGCAGGGCCATGTCCAGCTCCTCGGCCGCCGCCCAGGACTGGGACTTGGCCGCGTGCACGGCCTCGTTGGCCAGCAGCGAGGTGATCGGCCACGTCGAAGGGTCGCCCTGCCACGGCTTCCAGCCCAGTTCCGGGTCCAGCGCCCCGACCACCGGGGTCTCCGCATCCAGATAGTTCTTCGGGATCGGGAACCGGTTGAGGTCCTCGAGCAGGAACAGCCGGTGGTCGACCCGCACGGCCTCGGTGAGTCCGGCCTTCTCCCGCTCGGCGTAGAACCGTCGCAACGACAGCGTCGACCAGGCACAGACGATGTCCGTGTAGAGCACCACCGTGCCCGGGGTGACATCAATGGCCATCAGATCAACCTCCTTCGTGAGTGCCGGCGCTGAAGGTCCGGCACCATCCAGGGCAGCAGGGTCAGTCGTGCATCGAATGGAAGACGGCACCCGGGTCGGGAACCCACTTCAGCACCGGGGACCGATGATGCCCACGCTATCGACCCCTCCCCGCAGAGGTAACCCCTGCCCGGCGATCGGCTCCTGTTCACGTCTTCACGGCCGAGCAAGCGGCTGACCAGCGGGTGCGTTGGGAATCGAGGGGTTGTGGCTGATGCGTAAGCGTGCTTATGGTTGCCGGAGTGCACGTGAACACCTGAGACACCTGCAGCCGGCGCCGTCCTCTCAGCAGTGCCGGCGACAGCCGCCACCACGGCGGTCTGCGCCTGCCGGGCCCGGACCGCCGAGTCAGAAGGAGCACGCATGAAAGCCGTCGTCTTCAAGGCCCCCTACGAGCTGGCGATCGAGAACGTCGAAGACCCCAAGATCGAGCACCCGCTGGATGCGGTCATCCGGATCACCACCGCCAACATCTGCGGCTCCGACCTGCACCCCTACGAGGGCCGGGCGGACCTGGACGCCGGGATGGTGCTGGGCCACGAGAACATGGGTGTGGTCGAGGAGGTCGGCTCCGGCGTGGGGCGGATCAAGGTCGGGGACCGGGTCTCGGTGCCGTTCAACCTCGCCTGTGGCACCTGCCGCAACTGCAATCACGGCTACACCAACGCCTGCCTGCGGGCCAATCCTTCCGGGCAGCCCGGGGCCGGCTACGGCTATCCGATGATGGGTCCTTACTGGGGTGGGCAGGCCGAGTACCTGCGGGTGCCCTGGGCCGACTTCAATCTGCTCCACCTGCCGGAGGGCACCGAGCACGAGTCCGACTTCACGATGCTCTCGGACATCTTCCCCACCGGCTACCACGGCGCAGAAATGGCCCAGGTTTCCCCCGGCAAGACCGTAGCGGTGTTCGGGGCCGGACCCGTGGGTCTGATGGCCGCCCACAGCGCCTATCTGAAAGGCGCAGCGCGCGTGTTCGTCGTGGACAAGGAACCCGACCGGCTGAAGCTGGCCGAGCAGATCGGGGCGAGCCCGATCAACTTCGCCGACACCGACCCCACCGAGGCCATCACCGAGGCCACCGGAGGGTTCGGGGTGGACTGCGGGATCGAGGCGGTCGGCTACCAGGCCCACGACGCCACCGGGGAGGAGCACCCCGAGATGGTGCTCGACAACCTGATCAAGGTCGTCCGCGCCACCGGGGCCATCGGGGTGGTCGGGGTGTACGTTCCCCAGGACCCGGAGGCGGCCTACCCGCTGGCCGAGGAAGGGCGGATTCCCTTCGACTTCGGGGCCGCCTTCACCAAGGGCATCAGCATCGGCACCGGGCAGTGCCCGGTGAAGAAGTACAACCGTGAGCTGCGCGACCTGATCATCGCCGGGCGCTCCACCCCGTCCTGGATCGTCTCCCACGAGGTGTCCCTGGATCAGGCCGTGACCGCCTATGACAAGTTCGACAAGCGCCTCGACGGGTACACCAAGGTCCTCCTCCATCCCTGACTCCACCGGCGCACCGACGACATCTCCGGTGCCGCCGCCTCTGGGCCCGCCGGCACCGACCTCGAGGCGGGGAGGAGATCACCCCCGACTGGATCCAGGACGGAAGGAGGGGCGTACATGCCCCAGACCACCCCGGACGACCACGGGGACGACCCCGGTGCGGCCCCACCCCACGCCACCCCACGGGCCCCCGGTCACCCTGCGAAGAAGACCCACCCTCCCCGGCTGGACCAGCACGGCGAAGCCGGAGCGGAGGACACCCCGACCGACCCGGCCGACGACGCCGGCCACGGCAACAACCTTGAAGCGCCCACCTCTGACGAAGGAGCTTGACCCATGAAGGCACTGGTATGGCACGGCGAGGGCGACATCCGCCTCGACGACGTGGCCGACCCCTCGATCCAGGATGCGAACGACGCCATCGTGCGCATCACCCGGTCCGCGATCTGCGGCACCGACCTGCACTTCATCCGCGGCACCATGGCCGGCATGCACGAGGGCACGATCCTGGGCCACGAGGCCGTGGGCGTGGTCGAGGAGGTCGGTGCCTCGGTGCGGGGCCTGTCCCCCGGGGACCGGGTGATCGTGTGCTCGACCATGTCCTGCGGGGTGT
This sequence comes from Kocuria sp. SM24M-10, assembly GCF_001027955.1. NCBI lineage: Bacteria > Bacillati > Actinomycetota > Actinomycetes > Micrococcales > Micrococcaceae > Kocuria > Kocuria sp. SM24M-10. Next base: position 14,914 of record NZ_LDNX01000127.1, read on the forward strand.
GCCGCTACTGCCGGATGGGCCAGACCGCCCAGTGCGACGTGGCCAACCCCAACGGCCCGGCCGCCGGCACCTGTTTCTTCGGCGGCCCCGCGCCCACCGGCCCGGTGGACGGGCTGCAGGCCGAGTACGCCCGCATCCCGTGGGCCTCCAACACCCTCATCCCGATCCCGGACAATGTCTCCGACGACGACGCGATCCTGCTCTCCGACATCTTCCCCACCGCCTGGTTCGGCGCGCAGCTGGCCGGGATCCGGCGCGGGGACACGGTGGCCGTCTACGGCGCCGGGATCGTGGGGCAGCTGGCGATCGCCGCCGCCTACCGCCAGGGCGCGGGCCGGGTGTGGGCGGTCGACGGGGTGCAGACCCGGCTCGTCAAGGCCCTGGAGCAGAACGCCGAGGTCATCGACTTCAACGCCGAGGACCCGGTGGAGGCGATCATGGACGCCACGATGGGCGTGGGCGTGGACGCCGTCATCGAGGCCGTCGGGGTCGACGCCCAGCGCCCGGCCCGCGGCCCTGCCGCGGAGAAGTACGCCGCGCGCACCGAGCAGTTCGCCGCCGAGGTGGCCCAGACCGCCCCGGAGACCAACGTCCAGGGCGAGAACTGGGTGCCGGGCAACGCCCCGTCCCTGTCGGCCCAGTGGGCGGTGGAGTCCGTGGCGAAGTACGGGCGGATCGGCATGATCGGGGTGTTCTCCCCGGACCTGACCTCCTTCCCCATCGGGGCCGCCACCAACAAGAACCTCACCCTGCGGGCCGGCAACTGCGACCACCGGTCGGTCACCCCTCCCCTGCTGGACCTGGTCGCCGCCGGATTGTTCGACCCGGCCCCCTTCGTCACCCAGCGCGAGCCCCTCGACGACGTGGTCGACGCGTACCTGAGCTTCGACCGCCGCGACGAGGGCTGGCTCAAGACCGTGCTGACCACCGAATGACAGCTGGGCCGTTGCGTCACGGGTGAGGCAGTCGCAGGACAGCCGCTCTGCCGCCGCAGCACGGGCCCGGAAAGCACCACGAGGAGGAACGAGATGGGCAATGTCGCCGACGGGATCGTGGGCCGGCTGCGCGCCTGGGGAACGCACCGGGTGTTCGGCTACGCCGGGGACGGGGTGGACCCGCTGCTGGCCGCCCTGGCCCGGGTGGAGGAGGACATCGAGTTCGTCTCCGCCCGGCACGAGGAGATGGCCGCGTTCATGGCCACCGGCCACGCCAAGTACACCGGAGAAGTCGGGGTGTGCCTGGCCACCCAGGGCCCCGGCGCCGTGCACCTGCTGGCCGGGCTCTACGACGCGAAGCTCGACAGCACACCGGTCGTGTCGATCGTGGGCCACGTCGTCACCACTGCCCAAGGCAGCGGCTACCAGCAGGAAGTGGAGCTGCCGACCTTGTTCAAGGACGTCTGCGCCCAGTACGTCCAGACCGTCTCGGCCCCCGAGCAGCTGGAGGCGGTGCTCGACAACGCCTTCCGCACCGCGATCGCCACCTCCAGCCCCACCTGCGTGATCGTGCCCCACGACATCCAGCAGGCCGAGGTCCCGGAGCAGGAGCATACCCACGGGATCGTGCCCAGCGCACCGGTCACCGCACTTCCTCGGGTCATCCCGCCCGAGGAGGACCTGGACCGGGCGGCACGATTGCTCAACAGCGGTCAACGCGTGGCGCTGCTGGTCGGCCAGGGCGCCGCCGGCGCCGCCCCGGAGGTGGCGAAGGTGGTCGAGCGGCTGGGCGCCGGAGTGGCGACCTCACTGCTCGGCAAACCGGTGGTCGACGAGTCCCTTCCCTGGGCGTGCGGGGTGATGGGGCATCTCGGCACCACCGCGGCGGCCGATCTGCTGGCCGGATGCGACACCCTGCTGATCGTGGGCAGCAACGACCCCTGGACCGAGTTCTATCCCGCCCCCGGGCAGGCCCGGGCCGTGCAGATCGACATCAACGCCCGGAACCTGGGCGCGAAGTACCCGGTGGAGGTGGCCCTGGCCGGAGACGCCACCGAAACCCTGCGCGCCCTGCTGCCCCGGCTCACGGGGTCCGAGCGACCCTGGCGCCGGGAGGTGGAGGACATGGTGACCACCTGGCGGCAGGTGGCCCAGGACCGCTGCGCCCAACCGGGCCAGCCCCTCAACCCGCAAGCCGTCATAGCCACCCTGTCAGGGCGTCTGCCGGCAGACGCGCAGGTCGCCGTCGACGTCGGCTCGGTCGTCTACTGGTACGCCCGCTTCCTGCGCCTACCGGCCGGGGTGCCGGCGCACCTGTCCTCCACCCTGGCCTGCATGGGTTCGGCGATGCCCTACGGGCTCGCCGCCAAGCTCGCCCACCCCGACCGGCCCGTGGTGGCGCTGGCCGGGGACGGGGCCATGCAGATGAGCGGCAACGCCGAGCTGATCACCGTCGCCTCCCGCTGGCGCGACTGGGCCGACCCACGTTTCGTGGTGCTCGTCCTGCACAACGGCGACCTCGCCGAGGTCTCCTGGGAGCAGCGCGAGATGGAGGGAGACCCCCGCTTCCCCGCCTCCCAGGACGTCCCGGCCTTCCCCTTCGCCGACTACGCCCGAATGCTCGGCCTCGAGGGCATCCGGATCGACCGCCCCGAGGACATCGACGGCGCCTGGACCACCGCCCTGACCGCCGACCGGCCGACCGTGATCGAAGCAGTCGTCGACCCCGCCACACCGTTGCTGCCCCCACGGGCAACACAGAGCCAGATCGAGCAGATGCTCACCGGCCTCACCCAGGAGAACAACGACCGCGCCGCCGAGCAGCTGCGGGCCCAACGCACGCACGAGGGGGATCAGCGCCAGTGACCCGAGCACGGCACCCGGCGACATCGATCCATCCGCCCGGCGCCCGCGCAGGGCAGACAATCTCCCCCTGCGCCCCCTAGGCTGACCACAAGATACTCAGTTCACTGATGAAAGGGTGCTGGACACCATGCCGAAGACCGGCAAGAACGACCACGCCAAGGACGAGGAGCTGCCCTCGACGCTGCAGCGCTCCGACCAGAAGGCCCAGGACACCTTCGCCAAGACCTACGACTCCGCCGCCGAGGAGTACGACGACAAGGGCCGGGCCGCGCGCACCGCCTACAGCGCGCTCAAGCACACCCACGAGAAGGTCGGCGATCACTGGGAACCCAAGGACGAGGCCGGCCCCTCGGACGAGCACGCCGAGGGCGGCCGGGACTCGGAGCAGGACACCGCCGGCGGGGTGGACGCCAACGCCTCCAAAGAACACCTCTACGAACGGGCCCGGGAGCTCGACGTCGAGGGCCGCTCCACCATGGACAAGGACGAACTGGTACAGGCCCTGCAGAAGGCCAACGACGCCAAGACCCGCCAGGCCCGCAAGGACTGAGAGGGACCGGCCCCGGCCGGCGTGACAAGAACCGTATCGAAGACATCAGCAATCACCGAGAAGGAGCAGCCATGACTACCGCACGCGAGATCATGACACCGGGCACCGAGTGCGTCGGGGAGAACCAGACGCTCGAGGAAGCGGCCCGGAAGATGAAGGACCTCGACGTCGGCGCCCTGCCCATCTGCGGAGAGGACAACCGGCTGAAGGGCATGGTGACCGACCGCGACATCGTCATCAAGTGCCTGGCGATCGGCACCGACCCACGCCAGGTCAAGGCCGGGCAGCTGGCCCAGGGCGAACCCGTGACCATCGGCGCCGACGACAGCGTGGACGAGGCCATCCGGACCATGACCGACCACCAGGTCCGCCGCCTGCCCGTGATCGACGGCCACGATCTCGTCGGCATGATCAGCCAGGCCGACATCGCCCGCTCCATGCCCGAGAACCGGGCCGGAGAACTCGTGGAACTCATCTCCTTCGACTGAGCTGCCCGCCGGGACACCGGCACACCCGAACCGACTCCGAACCTCCGTGTCAGGAGACGACTTCATGGCCGCCAGCGGCACCTACGGCTGCCGCATCCTCGGCCACGGCGTGGAAGCCGGGAGCACGATCTACTGCTGCACCCACTGCGCGAAGCACGCCGGGGTCGAAGGATTCGCCGACCGCGCCCAGCGGCCCGGTCCGGGTGGACACGGTCGCTGATTCGCGGTGGTGTTCTGCCGACCGGACGCCCCTGCCGGGAGCGTCACGATCGAAGAGGCCACGAAGGCCGAACATGAGGAGGTGGTTCCGTGGAGATCCTCTTCACTGCCCTAGGAGTGGGGCTACTCGTCGTCACCGTCGTCGAGGCCCTGTGGACGACCCTGTGGGTGGACGGGGCAGCGGGCCCGGTCACCTCGCGGGTGACCTCCTGGGCCTGGGTGGCAGTGCGACGGCTGGGGAGGGGCCGGCATCGGCTGCTGAGCATGTGTGGTCCGTTGATTCTCATCGGGACGGTGGTGGGGTGGGTGCTGGCCCTGTGGGCCGGATGGGTGCTGCTCTTCGCCGCGGACCCGCAGTCGCTGGCCGACACCCGTGACGGCGGCAACGCCACCTGGCCGGGGAGGATCTGGTTCGTCGGCTACACCCTGTTCACCGTCGGCAACGGGGACTTCAGCCCCAAGGACGGGATGTGGCAGGTCCTCGCCGGACTGGTCAGTGCCAGCGGGATGTTCCTGGTGACCCTGTCCGTCACCTACCTGCTGTCGGTGGTCTCGGCGGTGGTGAACAAACGGGCCTTCGCCTCCTCCGTGCACAGCCTCGGGCGCACCGGAGCCGAAGTCGTCCTCGCCGGGTGGAACGGCCACGACCTGCACCCGCTGGACCGGCAGCTGGCGGAGCTGACGTCGCAGCTGTCGAAGCTGACCGAGCAGTACCTGTCCTATCCGGTGCTGCTGTACTACCACGCGGCCCGGGCCCAGAAATCCCCGGCCCTGGCCGTGGGGGTCTTCGACGACGCGCTGACCCTGCTGCGCTTCGGAGTGCCCACCGAGGCCCGCCCCGACGAGGCGGAGCTGACGGCCGCCCGAACGACGGTGGACAGCTTCCTGGACACCCTGGAGGCCGCCTTCATCCCCGCCGCCGACCAGGCCCCACCACACCCGGAGCTGGAACGCCTGCGTGCGGCGGGAATCCCCATCGTGGAGGAGGCCGAGTTCTCCGAGGCCGTGGACGGGCTGGACGGGCGGCGCCGGTCGCTGCTCGGGCTGGTCCGCCACGACGGTTGGACCTGGTGGAAGGACTAGACCCGTGGTGAACATCCTCTTCGACGGTTGGGAACCGGTGGCCCGCATCGTGGTCGTCGGCACCTTGGCCTATACCGCACTGGTGGTGCTTCTGCGGGTCTCCGGGAAACGCACGCTGTCACGGATGAACAGCTTCGACTTCGTGATCACCGTGGCGATCGGCGCCACCTTCGGGCGCGTCCTCACCACCCGCAGCGTCCCCCTGGTCGAGGCCGTCACCGCCTTCGCCCTGCTGATCACCCTGCAGTACGTGGTGACCTCCCTGCAGATCCGCTCCAAGCGGTTCTCCCGGTTGGTCACCGCCGAACCCGCCCTGCTGCTCTACCAGGGCCGGGTGCTCCACGATGCCCTGCGGGCGGAGCGGCTCACCGAGAAAGAGCTCGAGGGGGCGGTGCGTAAGCACGGAATGGGTTCACTGCAGGAGGCCGAAGCCGTGGTCCTGGAGGCCGACGGCCGGCTGTCGGTGATCGGCCCCGACAACGCCGGAGACGGCGCGATCCTGCCCCACGACCCGCCAGACTGAGCCATGCCCATCGTGCTCCTGGAACAGGGTGCCGGAAGCACATCCGAGCATCGATGTCCTGGATGACCGGCTCAGCATCCGTCAAGGCCCAGGACGACTGGAGCGTGACAGACACCCTCCTTGGCGGATGAACTCGGGAGGATTTCCTGCACGACCGGAGGACGTCTGAGCTGGTTTCATGACCGCGAAGCGGCCACATGCAAACCCCGCCCCCTCGAGACGTCAGGCCGTGATGGTCGGTCCATCAGACGGTCGAAGCTTCTCGGCGATGATATCGACGGCTACGCTCCCGCCGGATGTTGCGGTCAATGCGGAAGACCAGCCCATCGCCACGGCTCACTTTTCGACCGTTTTGCCACGGGGACCGCCTCAGAGGCGAGTCGCTACCAGTGAGAACGCGTCCGGTCGTGCGCCCGTGCGGGAAAGACCGCACGGGGCCGGCCCCGTAGGAGGAGATTCCATGTCCGCGCTGCTGTTGTCCTTCGCCGTGTTGTTGCTGATCGGGATGCTGATCTCCGAACGCGCCAGCCGCACCGTGCTCTCCACCGCGGTGCTGTTCCTGCTGGGCGGGTTCGTCCTCGGAGGCGGTGTGCTCGGGGTCGTGCCGATCAGCTCGGGGGACCCGGTGGTGGCGACCTTGGCGGAGCTGGCCCTGTTCTCGGTGCTGTTCACCGACGGCATGAAGGTCGGATTCACGGATCTGCGAGTGGCCTGGCGGCTGCCCGGTCGCGCACTGCTGCTGGGGCTGCCCCTGACCCTGGTGCTCACCGCGGCGCTGGCCCACTTCGCGGTCGGGCTGCCCTGGTTGGAGTCCTTCCTGCTCGGGGCCGTGCTGGCGCCCACCGACCCGGTGTTCGCCTCGGCGATCGTGGGACGCGAGGAGGTGCCCGCGAAGTTGCGGCACCTCCTCAACGTGGAGTCCGGAGTCAACGACGGACTGGCGCTGCCCATCGTGCTGGTGCTGCTGGCCGCGGCTGGGGGCACCGAGGCCGGGGGCTGGCAGTTGGCCGAGGAGATCGTCCTGGGTGTTCTGGTCGGGGTGCTCGTGCCCTTGATCGTGCTGCGCCTGGAGCGGCTGCCCTTCCTGCAGGCCCAGCACAATCTCCAGCCGCTGCTGACGGTCTCGATCGGCCTGCTCGTGCTGGCCATCTGCACCGCCACCCACGCCAATCTCTTCCTGGGCGCCTTCGCCGCGGGCATCACCGTAGCCACCTACGGTCCCGGCTTCCGGGAGGAGTTCGAGCAGTTCGGGGAGCTGCTCACCGAGCTGCTCAAGCTCGCCGCGATCCTGGTGTTCGGCGCGCTGATCACCCCGGCCTTCCTCTTCCAGGAGATCCCGTGGACCGGGTGGGTGTTCGCCGTCCTGGCACTGGTGGCCGCCCGCCCGCTGGCCCTGCTGGTTTCCTTCCTCGGCTCCGGGCTGCCGCGCAGCCAGCAGATCGCCGCGATGTGGTTCGGGCCCAAGGGCTTCGCCTCGGTGGTCTACGGGCTGCTCGTGCTGGAGTCCGGGATCAGCCAGGCCGACCAGCTGTTCCACCTCATCGCCCTGGTGATCTTCCTGTCCATCCTCGCCCACTCCTCCACCGACGTCGTCGTGGCCAAGAAACTCGACCAACGACAACCCCTGCTGTGACCGAACGCCGGCTGCAGGCACCCCGGGGCGACACAAAAGTCTCCGGGACGGCTACGACGGCCCATGACCTCTGCGTGGGCCATTGACACGGGTGCTGGCCGGCAACGCCCCGGACCTGACCTTGACCTATACCCTAGTGGGGTATATTTTCGCTGGTCTGGACGCATCCTCCACTACCGGGGCGTCGTGTATCCGCTGTCAATGAGGAGTGCTTTCGTGACCGATGCGCTGAAGATCACCGCCCGCCCGCTGCCGCTGGTCGACGACGGGGGCGGCTGCGCCTGCTGCGGCCCCACTCCGTCCACCGCCGAAGCCGCCGCTGACGCCTTTGAGCAGCACAACCCTCCGGCGCAGATCGCGGTCTTCGAGGTGGAGGGCATGACCTGCGAGCACTGTGTGGGGCGGGTCACCGATGCCGTGAAAGCAGTGGAGGGCGTGAGAGACGTCCAGGTTCAGCTGGTTCCTGCCGGCCTGTCGATGGTGACCGTGGCCACGGACCGGCTGCTGTTGCCGGCCACGGTGCGCGCCGCGATCGAGGAGGCCGGTTACTCCGTCTCCGGTTCCTGACCACCCGACGAGGACCGACCACACCGTCGGGAAGTGATCGCGGCAGGGCAGGAAGGACATACAGCTCCTCATGGACCACGGCACGCAGACGGTGGAAGCCACAGAACGAGACGCCGGGTCACGATGGCCGATGGATCGGACGGCCAGGAATTCTCAGTGATGTAGTTGGCGTCTGCTCTCCGACCAGGTGTTGCGCCCGTGGCGACAGGAGCATGCACTCTGCAGCACGTGATGTGGAGGCCTCCGAGACTGAGCCCGGCATCCGCGACCACGGCCGTGGAGGATGAGGTCGTCAGGTCGTGGCCGTTGCGATCAGCGGATACGGCGAAGTCCTGCGAGAGGAGATGACCGTGGTGGGATCATCGACCAGCGGGGCCAGCGAGCAGCCGATGCAGAACGTGCAGAGGAACCCGGAGAAGGACCCGGCCGAGACCGCCGACAAGGGAACCGTTCAGGACCAGAAGCAGGACCAGAAGCAGGACCAGAAGCAGGACCAGCACGAGGGCGAACAGCAGTAGCTCGACAAATTCACCACCGCCGAGCCCGGAGCACCCCCGGATCGGCGGGAACGGCCGCTTTGTTGCCGCGTGCGAGAGCGGCAGAACCGGCCCTGCGGTGGCCGAGCAGGCCACGACAGGGCCGGTTCAACGGCCTCGGGATCGACTCCTCAGGGTTGGGGTGGGGTGACCGGCTCGGCACCGCGCTGGATCTTCACCCCGGTGAACTCCACATCGACGGGCTCGGTGAACCGGCGGCCGTTGACCTCGTCGTGGCGCATGAAGGCCGGCGGGTCGATGTGCACCCGCAGGGTGTACTCCCCGTCCTCGGGCACGACCCAGTTCCGCGCGTAGTGGTAGAGCATCGGGTGCCACACCAGCTCCTGGGCGTACGGGCCCAGCTCCTCCCCGCCCGGGGTCACCAGGGTCGCGGTCACACCCACCGCCGGCACGAACCTCCCGTCGGCGGCGTCGCACACGGCGATCTCCACATGCACGTTCTCCTCTTCGGGGTTGACCCAGCTCAGCGCACCGTCGCGGAAGGAGTACATGCCCTCGGCGTCTTCGATGGCGTAGCCCACCAGGTAGTCTCCGGCCTGCTGGGTGCCGCCGTCGTGGGCGACCTCCTCGGCCATGTACTTCAGGGCCTGGGCGTAGGCCTCCCCCTGGGCGCGGGCGCGCTCGAGCTGCGGGCCGGTGGCCTCGGACGTGTTCGGGTCCATGGGCGGTCGATGCTGGGACATCGGGGGCTCCTCTCGTCGTCGACAGTTCCTCCATGCTGGCGCGATCCGCGGGCACCGGCAACGGTGCACGTCGAGATCCGCTCCGGTTGCCCGAGACGACGGATACGGCCCCCGTGCGGCACGGGTCCGCCGTGCAAGGCCCGGTGACCGGCTACTGCGGGGGCTGCTTCCCGTCGTTCGGGCGGGTACCGAGCGCGAGGTTCAGCCCCCAGCCCAGGGCGGTGATCAAAACGATCGCTCCGGCCATGGAGGCCAGTTCCTCGGGTCGGGTGAGGATGCCCAGGCTCACGATCAGGGTGGTGGCCCCGGCCGGTGGGTGCGGGGTCTTGATCGCGGTGAGCACCAGAGTGGTCAGCGCCACCGACACGGCCCCGGCCAGCAGGAAGGCCGGGGTGAGACCGCCGGAGGCGACGGAGGGATCGTCCTGCAGCCCCAGCCCGTAGAGCACCGCGGCCCCGGCCAGCAGCCCCACCCCGTGTCCGATCAGGGCGTTGAGCGGGCGGGAGGCCTTCTGCCGCGGGGACTCGAAGAACAGCATGACCGTGGGCCCGAGACTGGGAAACAGCCACGGCTGATGCAGCGCCAACCCGACCGCCCCGCTGGCCGCCAGCACGACCAGCGACAGGACCGCAGCGTAGAGGCCTGCACCTATCGATCCCGCCTTGTCCTTGAGCTTGTTCAACATCAGGTTCCTCCGTATCCCGGGCTGGGTGGTTCTCGTCCGCGATGGGGACCTCCGGGGTCCTCATGGGCGCCCGTCCTGGCCCGCCGGATCGGGACGGGTCCACCGTCGTACGGCCAGCCTAATCATCAGGTAACTGACCATCGGTGGAGCGGTGGCGCCCCGACCCGGTCGGGGACGGGGCGCTCGCCGTCTCGTGAATGGCAGGGAGAACGAGGTTCCGTGGAGGGTTTGTGCTGGTGCTGGCCGCGCCGCCGGCGGCCGGGAACTTCCCCGGTGGGGTGGCCGCGGAGCTTCCCGAGGTCTCCGACCGTGTCCTGCCCCTGGCGCTGCACCTGGCCGCCGGGATCGTCACGGCTGTGATCGGTCTGGAACTGATGCCCGAAGCCCTGGCGGCGTCGGTGCCCTGGGTGCCGATCGCCGCCTTTGTCGGCGGCGGGGCGCTGTTCATGGCCTGGAGAAGCTCATCCACTCCATGCAGCACCGCCACCGCCCTGACCCCCTCCCTCGGGCTGTTCCTGGCCCTGGGCCAGGCCCCGGCCGATGTGTCCGAAGGCCTCGCCGCCATCGCCGCCCTGCGGGCGGCCGGGATCCCGCGTCGCACCCGGGTGCTGATGGCCCTGGGCTTCGCCGCCCCGATCCTGATCGGGGCGAGCCTGGGCTGCGTCGCCCTGCGCCAAGCCCCCAACCGCTCAGCCTCTACGTGCTGGCCATCACCGGTGGGGCGCTGACCAGCGTGGTGGTCGAGGAGATGCTCACCGAGGCCCACGAGGGTGAGACCGGCGTGTGGGGCCTGATCCTGCTCACCGGCGGCTTCGCGGTGTTCGCCCTGATCTCCGTCTACGTCGGGGCCTGACCGGGGCTGGGGCACGGCATCATGTGCCACGTTCGCTCCTCGCCCACGCGTGGGGTCCGCGCCCGGGAGGACGTCGCCTCGGCGGATGGGGGTGGAACTGGCAATGCCCTCGCAGGCACCCACAGAGGCCGGGTCCGGGCCGGTGGACAGGTACGGGCGGCGGGCCACGGATCTGCGGGTGTCGCTGACGGACAGGTGCATGTGCGCTGCACGTACTGCATGCCCGCGACGGGTCTGATCTGGTTGCCGAAGGAGCAGGTGCTCCCCCGGGCGGAGATCGTTCGGCTGGTGGGCATCGGGGTGGACCGTCTCGGGGTTCGGCAGCTGCGCCTGATCGGAGGTGAGCTGCTGGTGAGGGCCGACCTGGTGGAGATCATCGCGGTCTACGGACCCGGCACCCTGATCTGCCGGTCTCGCTGACGACCAACGCCCTGGGTCTGGACCGCAAGGCCGCGGCCCTGCAGCAGGCCGGTCTGACCCGGATCAACGCGGTGCTGATGCGCGGGATCAACGACCACCAGGCTCCGGAGCTGCTGGAGTGGGCCCTGGCGCGGGGGTCGAGCTGCGGTTCATCGAGCAGATGCCCCCTGGACGCTGACCACGGGTGGACCCGCGATGACATGGTCACCGCCGCGGAGATCCGCCGGTTCCGGGAGCAGGACTTCCTGCTCGCCCCGGACCCACGGGGCCGCGACGGGGTCCCGGCCCAATGCTGGGAGGTCCGACGCCGGGCCGAAGCGGGAGTGGTGGCCGGCACGGTGGGGATCATCGCCTCGGTCACCGAGCCGTTCTGCGCCGGCTGCCGCCGCACCCGCATCACGGCCGAGGGGAAGGTGATGAGCTGCCTGTTCTCCCGGCAGGAGACCGACCTGCGCCACCTGCTGCGCTCCGAGGCTGATGACGCGGCGATCGCAAACCGCCGGCAGGAGGCGATGTGGGTCAAACCGGCCGCCCACGGCATGGACCACACCGGCCTGGACTCCCCCGACTACGTGCAACCGGACCGATCCATGAGCGCCATCGGCGGCTGGCCCGGCCGGCGGAGAGGTCCGCCGGATCCTGGTGGTCACCCCGCGTCCGGGGTGGATCTGGGCGCCGATCGGCCCCGACCACAACTCTCAGCACGCTTGTTGTCACCGTGGTGCGTGCGTAGAGTGCGGAGCAGTCCGGGCGCGGGCACCGCGCCGAAGCAGGCCGCAGCAGGGTCGAGGGAACACCGGAGGGGTCTCGATGACGAGCAAGGACCGGATCGCCGAGCCGTGGGGCACTCGCACCCCCTATGCCGCCGGGGAGGACTGGCCGGTACGGGTCGACACCCACCTGGCCGAGGGGGTGGCCCCGGAGGACGTGGACGAATGGGTGCAGTCGGCCTCGATCCTGCACTCCAACGGTGACGGGCTGGACATCGCGGTCAAGGACGGGCGGATCGTCGGGGTCCGGGGCCGGGCGGCGGACCGGGTCAACCACGGCCGGCTGGGCCCGAAGGACCTCTACGGGTGGCAGGCCAACGCCTCATCGGAGCGGCTGACGAAGCCGCTGATCCGCAAGCGTGGCAAGCTCGTGGAGACCGACTGGGACACCGCCATGGGCCGGATCGTGGACCGGACCCGGGAGCTGCTGGCCGAGCAGGGGCCCAGCGCAATCGGGTTCTACACCACCGGTCAGCTCTTCGCCGAGGAGTACTACACCCTGGGGCTGATCGCCCACGGCGGGCTGGGCACCAACCACGTGGACGGCAACACCCGGCTGTGCACCGCCACCGCCGCCGCCGCGCTGAAGGAGTCCTTCGCCTCCGACGGGCAGCCGGGGTCCTACACCGACATCGACCACGCCGATGTGATCGCCCTGTACGGGCACAACATGGCCGAGACCCAGACCGTGCTGTGGACCCGGATCCTGGACCGGCTGGCCGGGGAGGACCCGCCGCAGATCATCTGCGTGGACCCCAGGCCGACCCCGGTGGCCCGGCACGCGACCGTGCACCTGGCCCCGCGTCCGGGCACCAACGTGGCGCTGATGAACGGGCTGCTGCACGAGCTCGTCACCCACGACTGGGTCGACCACGACTACCTCGCCGCGCACGCGGTGGGCTACGCCGAGCTGGCGAAGCGGGTGGCCGAGTACACCCCGGAGGCCGTGGCGACGATCTGCGACGTGCCGCCCGAGCAGATCCGGGAGGCCGCGCGCATCATCGGGGGTGCGGAGCGGTTGCTGTCCACGGTGCTGCAGGGCTTCTACCAGTCCAACCAGGCCACCGCCGCGGCGGTGCAGGTCAACAACATCCACATCATCCGCGGGATGCTGGGCGCACCCGGGTGCGGGATCCTGCAGATGAACGGCCAGCCCACCGCGCAGAACACCCGGGAGTGCGGCGGCGACGGGGACCTGCCGGGTTTCCGCAACTGGTCCAACGAGGAGCACGTGGAAGACCTGGCCCGGGTGTGGAACATCGAGCCGTTCCAGATTCCGCACTACTCCCCGCCCACCCACGTGATGCAGATGATGCGCTACGTCGAGGACGGCTCCATCCGCATGCTGTGGGTCAACGGCACCAACCCGGCCGTGTCCCTGCCGGAGCTGGCCCGGGTCCGTTCGATCCTGGAGCAGGACCGGCTGCTGCTGGTGGTCCAGGACATCTTCCTCTCCGAGACCGCTCAGCTGGCCGACGTGGTGCTGCCGGCGGCGACCTGGGGCGAGAAGACGGGCACGTTCACCAACGTGGACCGCACCGTGCACCTGTCGGAGAAGGCCGTGGACCCACCCGGGGAGGCGAAACCGGACCTGGACATCTTCATCGACTACGCCCGCCGGCTGGATCTGCGCGACAAGGACGGGGACCCCCTGGTCAAGTGGCACGACCCGGAATCGGCGTTCGAGGGCTGGAAGGAGTGCACCGCCGGACGGCCCTGCGACTACACCGGACTGAGTTACGACAAGCTGCGCGGTGGTTCCGGGATCCAGTGGCCCTGCAACGAGGAGCATCCTGAGGGCACCGAGCGGATCTACGTCGACGGGGCCTTCTGGTCCGACCCGGAGTACTGCGAGAGCTACGGCCGCGATCTCGTCACCGGGGCCCCGCTGGAACCGGCCGAGTACAAAGCCCTCAACCCGTCCGGCAAGGCGGTCCTGAAGGCCGCCGAGTACCTGCCCCCGCACGAGCTCCCCAGCGAGGAGTTCCCGTTGCAGCTGATCACCGGGCGGACCCTCTATCACTTCCACACCCGCACCAAGACCGCCCGGGCCCCGCAGCTGCAGGAGGCCGCCCCCGAAGTGTGGGTGGAGATCTCCACCGCCGACGCCGCCGCCATCGAGCTCGCCGAGGGCGATCTGACCGAGGTCACCACCCCGCGCGGGTCGGTGCAGGCGAAGGTGCGGATCACCGGCATCCGCACCGGGGTGCTGTTCCTGCCCTTCCACTACGGCTACTGGGACACCAAGAAAGGACATGAGCCGGGCAAGGCCGGGCGGGCGGCCAACGAGCTGACCATCACCGACTGGGACGCGGCCTCGAAGCAGCCGATCTTCAAGACCGCCGCCGCCAGGATCGAGAGAATCGTGTCGGCCGAGGGCCCGTCCCAGGCCCCGACCACCACCGCCTCGGCCCCCGTGACCGACGTCGGCTACCACACCGTCGGCGGCCCGGCCGCCGCAGCGGACGAGGACATCCACGAGACCCCCGCGGAGGCACGGCGATGAAGATCGGTCTGGTCCTGCACGAACTCCACCGCTCCGAGAACGACCTGGCGCACAAGCTGCTGCACGTCTCCGAGCGCCACAAAGCCGACCACTCGATCTACCACCTCGCCCGGGACCTCGCCCACTGGTCCCAGCACCACGTGCGCGAGATCGCCGAGATCGGCAAGCACTACGACCAGGACCTCGACCCCGAGCCCCGGACCGAGACCGGACTCGGGGAGAGACTGCGCGAGAAGAGCAGCGAGCTCATCGGCCGCCGCAGCCACGCCGCGCTGCTGCTCCTGCTGGACCTGCGGGAGGTGTACACGATGACCTCCGGGGTCTCGGCCGACTGGGAAATGCTCGCCCAGGCCGCCCAGGGCATCAAGCACCACGACCTGCTCGACGTCACCCAGCGCTGCCACCCCGACACCCTGCGCCAACTGCGCTGGGCCAACGCCATGCTCAAGGAGAACTCCACCCAGATCCTCGTCAGCTGAGCGGGAACCGTGCCGATCCAGTGATCGCACGAGTCCGGTCGACAGGTGCGAGCCGGAGTGGCCAGGCGGCGCGCACGAGCGTTGTTGCCTGTCCTCGGTCGGGAACATCTGAAACGGGAACAGCCCCCAGGGCGTAACACGGGGCGACGAATGGCCACACCTGGAGGATGGCGCACCACGCTGATCGGCCAGGTCCGGGGGCTCTCGGGCGGGTTGGTGATCGGGGTGACCTTTCTCTTCACCATGGAGATGTGGTGGGTGGGCCGCTCGACACCACCCTCGCAGGTGTTGCTGTTGCTGTTGCTCGGTGTCGGGTTCGTCGACGTCGACGTCGGGACTGATGCACGGATCGGTGACACCTTGACCTGACCCACGGTTTGGTTGCCAGTGGCGCTCGCTAGCCGAAGGCCTTCATGGAAGGCTCACCGCTATGCCTCGTCCCTGCCCTCCTGAGTTCCGTGCACGAGCGATCGCTCTCGTGCGTGAGGGCCGCCAGGTCAAGCAGACCGCAGCCGATCTTGGCATCCACCCCGTCACGCTCCATTCCTGGCTACGCCAGGACGACATCGACCAAGGTCGCCGGCCCGGGCGAAGCACCCAGGAACCGATTGCCGCCCGAGCGACGTGAGGACTCGACATGACGTTGATGGCTCAGTGCACTTTCACCCCAAAAGGCTTATTGTTAGGACAAACTTATCGCCCTGAGGAGTCGCACCTTGACCAAGCTCTCGATGAACGTGACGACGACGTTCTACGGCAACGTCGTCAACGACATCGCCGTGGCGAAGGCCGCGGGCTTCGGCGGCATCGAGCTGCAGAGCCCCAAGCTCTACCGGTACCTCGACGCGGGATACCCGGTGGAGTCGCTGCTGCCGCCGCTCGAGGGGATCGAGGTCACCGGGCTCGGTGCCGTGCTCGACCTCGAGCGGCAGGGTGATGCGCGCGCGGAGTTCCTCACCGAGGTCGCGCGCATGTGCGACATCGCCGTGACGGTCGGGGCACCGATCGTGCAGCTGTGCACGGGCCCGGTCGACTGGAACGTCGTGAAGGATTTCAAGGCGGGTCGCCTGCACACCCACGATCCGCGCTACCGCGGCACGATCGGCCTCAGTGAGAACGACGCCCTGGACGCCGCGGCGTCCAATGTGCGCGAGGCCGCGGACATCGCGGCCGACCGTGGACTGGACCTCTACCTCGAGCCGCTCGCCTGGTCGAACCTCAACCGGCACCGCCACTCGCTGGAGATCGTCGAGCGGGCCGGTCGTGACAACGTCGGCATCGCCCTGGACACCTGGCACTACTGGACCACCGGCGACACCCTCGAAGAGGTGGCCGCCACACCGAAGGAGCTCATCAAGGCCGCGCACATCTCCGACGGCCTCGACCTCGACCGCGAGAACGACGTGCCGGATCAGAGCGTGCACCGCAACGTCGTCATCGGCGGCGGCGCGATTCCGCTGCAGGAGTGGATCGACGCGATCAAATCGACCGGCTACGACGGGTGGTGGTGCTCGGAGATGTTCAGCGACAAGGCCAACGAGCACGACTTCCTCAAGGTCGCCACCACCATGCGCAATCTGCTCGACATCATGATCTCCTGAGGACACACATGCAGCGCTTCGCCCTGATCGGCGCCGGATTCATCGGCTCCGTCCACGCCCACAGCCTCGCGGCCCACCCGGGAGTGGATTTCCGCTACGTCTACGATCTCGACCCCGCGCGCGCAGCGCACCTCGCCGCAGCCCACGGCGCCCGCCCCGCCCGCTCCCTCGAGGAGGCCTTCGATCCTGCCGAGGTGGATGCCGTCTTCATCGCGTCCTCGACGGACACGCACGCTGCGCACCTCCGATGCGCCGCCGACGCCGGGATCGCCGCGCTCGTCGAGAAGCCGATCGACCTCGACCTCGCGCAGGCCAAAGACGTCGTCGCCCATGTCGAGGCCGCCGGCATTCCCGCGATGGTGGACTTCAACCGGCGCTTCGACCGCGACCACGACGCGCTCAAACGCGTGGTCGACTCGGGCGAGCTCGGCGAGATCGCACTCATGCAGCTCACCTCCCGCGGCCCGTCGTTGCCGCCGATCGAATACCTGAAGGTCTCGGGCGGACAGATGCGCGATCAGACCGTGCACTTCTTCGACCTCGCCCGCTGGATCACCGGCGCCGACCCGGTCGAGGTGCACGTGATGGGCTCGGCACTGTCCGATCCGCGGGTCGCGGAGATCGGCGACGTCGACACCTCGATCGCGACCCTGCGCCTGCCCGGCGGGGCACTCGTGCAGATCGACAGCGTGCGCCACACCGGCTACGGCTACGACGAACGCATCGAAGTCCTCGGATCGGCCGGCATGGCCGAATCAGGACGCTTGCGCGCCGGCAACGTCACACGCTTCCTCGGCTCCACCGCCACGAGCGACGGCCTGCACGCCGGATGGTTCGAGCGGGTCCAGCCCACGTACGCGGCCGCGCTGGCGGCGTTCGTGGCAGCCCTCGACGAGAACGCGCCCCCGCCCGCCACCCTGGACGATGGGCTCCGCGCGCAGGCCATCGCCGAGGCCGCCACGCTTTCGCTGCAGACCGGACTGCCGCAGACGATCGCCTACTGAGCGCCGGGCAGGATACACCAGCACACTTCCCGGTCACTGGACAGAACGGGTCGGGGCCCGAGCTGCGCGTTCGTTGGGAGGCGCCACGATGCTCAGCGTCGTCGATGGGCGCGACAAGGCCGCCTGTGACGACGCCGGTGGGCTATTCCACGAGAACGTCTGCATGGATCCCGAGGCGTTGATCAGCATCGACGGATTCATCGATCCGGACGTGTACGTCGACACGGACTGGTAGTCGCGCCTCCCCGACACGGCCGTGCTCCCCGCGCCACCTCATGAGCGGCCCTGCCCCTCGCATCACTGCACGCCGCATCCGCCGGGTTGCTCGTGCTGCCGGGGGCGGGACTGCACCGCCTTCGGAGCACGCGGGCCACCCGCGCGACCCCGAATTCTGTTGAGGGCGGTCGGTCGCATGAACGGTATGGACGACCGCCCCGGCCCGCACACGGGAAGTTCTCACCGATCGGCACGGCCCAGGACCCCGCCGTCGGCCATGTCCTGGCCCGCACCGTGCCTGCCACCACGATCCCGGTCGTCGCGATGCCGATGGCGCGGTGGTGGCTGCTGGACGCCTCCTCCGGTGAACCGCGCGCACCGTGGTGGCCGGGGCTGCTCCTCGGTCTTCCGGCGCTGTTCCACGTCCTGGCTCGGCTCGCCCGCGCCCCACGGCCTACTGCCCTGCCGTCGGCGTCCGCGGAGGGGGTGCACGACGCGCTGGTCTCCGTCACTCGGACCGGTGCCGTGGACCCGGAACCGCGAGTCCGCGCCGCCGCGGGCGGCACGGCCCGCCAACGGGTCGAGGTCACGGCTTACGCCATGGCTGCCACACTCGGGGGCTGGTGCCGCAGCCGGCCTGGTCCGTCTTCGCCGCCCTCGCCGGAATCCTGGCCGTCATCCACGTTCTCCGCGCCCGTCATTCCTGGGCATCCCCGCGCACTGCACCACGCAGACCACGCCAACCAACGAACCTCAACTGCATCTTCGCTCCCGTGGACCCTGTCCGGTAGTCGGCCATACGAGGAGCACGGATGGCAGGCCGGCAGGAGGCGGGTCGGACAGTATGGATCAGGCCGTAGAGGAGGTCGTTGAACATCCTTGCCGTCCCCGTGCCGACCGCATGCCGGCGACGGGAAGCCGCTCACCGTGGAAGCGCCTGTGACGCCGTTCCTGCGAGGGCTTTCCAGCAGGCGGGGCCGGTGACCGGACTCCCCGAGCGCTATGTGGGGTTCTTGATGCCTGACAGTTGTTGCAGCACGGTGGTCGTCTGGACCGGGAAGATCTGCACCTGCACGGCTCCGACGTCATGGAATTCGGCCAGTTCGGCAATCTCCCGCTGGTAGGTCGGCAGGTGGCGAGTGAGCCGGTGCCGGTTGTAGGCCTCGGCGGTGGCGGTCGCCCAGGCGTGATGTGCAGAACCGGGTTCCGTAGTGGCGTCGCCGTCCTGGAAGTCGGCCGGGACGTCACCGTCGCGGATCGCTCGCATGGTCAGATCGAACACCAGGTCGGGATCGGGGGTCAGCACCACGTCGGTGACCTGCGTTGCGGCAACCCCGGAGGCAGGCTCTGCGGTGATCACCACGCCCCGAGCGGAGGCGTAGTCGCTCAACGTCTCGCAGAACGCGGTGGGAACAGTCTGCGCGCAGGAGCAGAACGGAGCAGTTGTCGACATCGGACCATCCTTGTCATCGGGCACAACAGAGCACGTCTCGTTGAGCAGAGCACCGCGGGGCTGCCGCACGGACCGGCACCAGCCCGCTGGCCACGGACGATGAACCCGGGCACGCCCTCACCGCCGCCCGGTCGCACATGACAGGCACTGCCCGTGTGATCTGCGGGACACTGCGCGTCATGCTATCCGAACTGTGGACACGGAACTTGACTCCATGCAGGCGCCTGGATCGAGGACCCCCCGGTCCGTCCAGCGAATGTCGCTCCAGGTCCAGCCGCCAACCGGGCCATGTGCAAAGCGGCAAGGGGAAGAGTTGTTTCGGCCTGCCGGCCTGGGTCTACAGGCGGCTGGACGGGCAGGTCAATGAACTGTCGAGGCGTTGGACCTGTGGAACACCGACTTCAGGCAGGTCGTCCTGCAGTGCGTCAGGTGCTCGATGGGTGGTACTCGCGCCGCTCGGACGGGGGTGTCCGGCCATAAGCTGACTCCATGCCCTCCTCTGAGTCACCGAGCAGCAACCGCACCCTGGAGCGTGTGGCCGCGATCCTCGACGCGGTGGATTCCTCCTCGGCCTCGGCCAGCGAGTTGGCACGCCGGACCGGACTGTCGGTGTCCACCGCGCACCGGCTTGCCCTGTCGATGGTGGACTACGGCTTCCTGCGCCGCACGGAGAGCGGGGACTTTCGACTGGGACAACGTTTCGTGCAGTCCACGCTGGAGAAGATCGCGTTGCCGATCTTGACCAGTCTGCGGAATGCGACGGGTGAGAGCGCCCAGTTGTGGATCCGGCGCGGTGAGGACCGTATCTGCCTGGTCACCGTCGACAGTCCGCAGGAGCTCCGGGCGACCCTGCCCACGGGGTCCCGCCTGCCTCTGCCGGCCGGTTCGAGCGGACTCCTGCTGGCCAACGAGCCGGAGGCTTTGGACGAGCTCGAGACCCACGGCTGGGTGGAATCGGTCGGCCGTCGAACTGCGGGGCTGGGCTCGGTCAGCGCCCCGGTGGTACTGCGCGGGCAAGTCATCGCAGCGGTGTGCCTGGCCATGCCGCTGGCCCGGGTACAGCTCTCTCCGGGAGCCGATTTCGGGGACGCCGTCGTGGCCAGTGCCGGGCGCATCAGTCAGGACCTCAAGCACAGCGCCCCATAGCCAGTACTCGCCTTCATGCCACAACCCCCTCGACCTCTTTGGTCGAGGGGGTTGTGTGTGTTCCAGGTCACTTGCTATCGTCCTCCCGCTGAACAGGACTTATATCCCATTCAGTGAGAAGTTTCGATTGTCGTCACGCCAGACCAAGGAAGCAGGCACCATGACCGAGAATCTCCGCCTCGAGGGCAACACCCTCCCGTTGGAGGGCATCCGCGTGCTGGAGCTGGGCAGCTTCATCGCCGCCCCCTTCGCCGCCCGGCTCTTCGGCGACTTCGGCGCCGAGGTCATCAAGATCGAGAAGCCCACCGGCGGCGACGAACTGCGTGACTGGCGCAAGACCCGCGGGCACACCTCGATGCTGTTCCGCACCCTGGGCCGGAACAAGAAGTCCGTGACCCTGGATCTGCGCTCGGACACCGGCCGGGAGGCGGTGAAGAAGATCGCCGCCCAGTGCGACCTGGTGATCGAGAACTTCCGCCCCGGCACCCTGGAGAAGTGGGGACTGGGACCCGAAGTGCTCACCGAGCTCAACCCGGAGATGGTGATGGTGCGGATCTCCGGCTACGGCCAGACCGGCCCGTACCGCAATCGCGCCGGCTTCGGCAGCTCTGCGGAGTCCTTCGCCGGCCTGCGCTACATCACCGGGGAGCCCGACCGCCCGGCCGGGCGCGCGGCCGCCTCCATGGGCGACACCGTCGCCGGGCTCTACGGGGTCATCGGCGCGCTGATGCTCATGCTGCAGAAGGCCCGCGGCGCCCGCTCCGAGGGCCTGCAGGTCGTCGACGTCGCCCTCTACGAGGGCGTGTTCAGCCTGCTGGAGTCCCTGGTGCCCGACTACGACGCCTACGGCATGGTGCGCACCCGGACCGGTGGTCGGCTGCCCGGGGTGGTGCCCACCGGTTCCTACCTCTGCGGCGACGACCTGGAGGTCGTCATCGGCGGCAACTCCAACTCGGTCTTCCGCCGGCTGATGACTGCCATCGGCCGGACGGACCTGGCCGCCGACGAGTCGTTGCTGACCACCGAAGCGCGCGGGGCCCGGGAGGAGGAGCTCAACGGGGCGATCACCGCCTGGACCACCAGCATGCCGCTCAAAGAGGTGCTCGCCCACCTCGACGACGCCGGGGTGCCGGCCGGGCCGGTCTACGACGCCCCGTCCATCGCCACCGACGAGCACTACCTCGCCCGGGGCATGATCGAAACCCACGAGGTCGTCGTCGAGGACGAGCCAGAGCTCATCCGCTTCCCCGGGGTGGTGCCCAAGATCCCCGGCCACGAGGGCCGGGTGCAGTGGGTCGGTCCGGAGCTGGGCCAGCACACCGAGGAGGTCCTGCACGAGCTCGCCGGGCTGAACCCCGAGGAGATCGCCGACCTCACCCTGCAGGAGGTGCGCTGAGATGGACGTGCAGCTCACCGACGTGTTCCTGCGCGACGGCCTCCAGGACGAGGACGTCGTCGTGTCCACCGCCGACAAGCTCGCCGTCGCCGAGATCCTGATGGCCGCCGGGCTCACCCGCCTGGAGGTGGCCTCATTCGTCAACCCGAAGAAGGTCCCGCAGATGGCCGACGCGGCCGAGGTCCTGGCCGGCCTGCCGCGCTCCGAGCCGGTGACGTACACGGCGCTGGCTCTCAACGGCCGCGGCATCGCCCGGGCCGTCGAAGCGGGAGCTACCGATGTCCAGGTCGTGACCTCCGCCAGCCAGGCCCACAGCAGCGCCAACGCCGGGGCCAGCATCGAGGACGCTCTGGCGGATCTCGGGCAGGAGGTCGCCCGCTATCCGCAGGCCCACTTCTTCGCCGGGATCTCCACCGCCTTCACCTGCCCCTTCGAAGGTGAGATCGACCCCGCCCACCTGCTGCGGGTCGTGCGGGCGTTCCGGGCCATGGGCATCACCGACATCGGCCTGGCCGACACCCTCGGCACCTCACCCACCGACCAGGTCGTGAACACCGTGGCGTACGTCCAGGACGCCGAACCGGAGCTGACCTACTCCCTGCACCTGCACAACGCCCATGGCCAGGCCCTGGACACCGTCACCGCCGCCGTGGAACGACTGGGGATCATCCGCTTCGACAGCGCCCTCGGTGGATACGGCGGCTGCCCCTTCGCCCCCGGCGCCCACGGCAACATCGCCACCGAACAACTCGTCGCCCACCTGCACGCCGCCGGCCACGACACCGGCATCGACGAGGAGCGCCTGGCCGCAGCCGTGCGTCTGGCCCGCGACGTCCTCGCCCACTCCCCGGTCACCTCGGCCGCCCCGGCCACCCGCTAGCAGCTCCACCCACACCACATCACCTCGCACCGGCGTCCCGCCCGCGGTCCGCCGTGCCCGAAACCGTCCTGGGGGACAACGATGTCTGCTACTTCCCGCACCACGAACACGCCGCCCGCGCCGCCGACCGCCGCCGGATCCGGGGACACCACCGACCGGCACACTGAGACCGTGCCCACTCCTACCCCAGCCCCGCAATCCACCGGCGGAGGCACTCCGTCGGCGCGCAAGCGCGACAAGTACCGCATCGCCGACATGCCCGCCCTCTACTACGGCGCGCTCTTCCTCACCCTGCTCATCGCCGCCCTGACCGACAACCTGCCCGACACCATGATCGTGGGCTTCGCCACCACCGTGGTCCTGGGCGGGCTGCTCATGGCCATCGGCAACCTCGTCCCGGTCATCCGCGACTACGGCCTGCCGACCATTCTGTGCACCTTCGTGCCGGCCATCCTGATCTTCCTCGGCGTCATGCCCGAGAGCGTCGTGGTGGTGGTGGAGAACTTCCTGGCCGGCTACGGCTTCCTGGACTTCTTCGTCGTCGCCGTCATCGCCGGCACCATCCTCGGCATGCCCCGCACCCTGCTCATGAAGGCCGGGCCCCGCTTCGTCGTCCCCCTGCTGGGCTGCATCACCCTCACCTTCGTGCTGATCGGGGCCCTCGCCGCGATCACCGGCTACGGCTTCATCGAAGGCGTCCTCTTCGTCGCCGCCCCGATCATGGCCGGCGGACTCGGCGTGGGTGCGGTGCCGATGTCGGAGATGTACGCCGCCCAGACCGGCACCACCCCGGCGGACTTCATGGGCGACCTCATGTCCGCGCTGGTGATCGCCAACATCGTCTGCATCCTCGTCGCCGGCATCTACAACGGGCTGGGCAAGAACGGCAAGCAGTGGTTCGTCGGATTCAACGGCCACGGCGAGCTCATGCGCATCAAGGGCCGCTCCACCGAGCTGTCCCTGCCGCCGAAGAAGACCGCCGCCACCTTCCTGTCCCTGGGCAAGGGCATCGCCATCTCCGGTGGGCTGCTCGTGCTGGGCACCCTGATCTCCGTCTACCTCCCGTTCCTGCACGCCTATGCCTGGACCATCCTGGCCGCCGCACTGATCAAGATCTTCGGCCTGTTCCCCCGGGAGCTGGAAGAGGCGAGCTCCGAGTGGGGCGAGATGCTCACCACCTACTTCATCCCCGCCCTGCTGGTCGGGGTGAGCATCACCTACGTCAACATTGCCGAGGTCATCACCTCCATCACCGACCCGGTCTTCATGGGCCTCACCGTGGCCACCGTGCTGATCTCCGGGCTCACCGCCGGAACCCTGGGCTGGCTGATGAAGTTCAACTTCGTGGAAGCCTCCATCACCCCGGGCCTGGTCATGGCCGACACCGGCGGATCCGGCGACGTCTCCGTGCTCAGCGCGGCCAACCGCATCCACCTGATGCCTTTCGCCGCGCTCACCACACGCCTGGGTGGTGCGGTGACCCTGTTCCTGACCTCCCTGGCCGTCCCCTTCCTCACGGTCGCCGCCGGCTGAGCCCACGGCTCCTCCACCACACCACGGGGTGCTCCACCGCTGCAGAGCCGTGGAGCACCCCGCCCTGTCCCCTGAGCTCCCCACTCACCTGAGAGGCATGCCACGGGCGAGAACGTCCGCACCGTGGTCCCACCCCGGTCCCTGGTGGCCGGGGTGGCCGCCAAGGCCCGCCGGGGACTGACCCAGGCAGAGGTCGAGCACTGCCGCACCACCGCCACCGCCACCGCCTACGAAACCCACACCACCCAGCACGCCGACGCCACCCCCACGATCATTGGACACCCCGCATGAACTTCCTCGAACCGCAGCTCACCGAGCCCCGCCGGCACACGGCGACAGATGTCTCCTCCGCGGTGGCCGATGTGCTGGCCGCGCGCACCGATCACCTGTTCGGGCTGATGGGCAACGGCAACGCCCATCTGATCAGCCACCTCACCAGCCGCGGGTTCGGCTTCACCTCCGCCCGGCACGAGGCCGCCACGGTGACCATGGCCGATGCCTACCACCGGGCCACCGGCCGGATTGGGGCGGCCACCACGACCTACGGGGCCGGGTTCACCAACACCTACACCGCCCTGGCCGAGGCCCGCCTGGCCCGCATCCCCCTGGTCCTCGTCGTCGGTGAGGCCCCCACCACGGGGCGGCGGCCCTTCGACATCGACCAGACCGCCGCGGCCGCCGCGGTGGGGGTCACCACCCTGGTCGCCACCCCCGGAAACGCGGTGGCGATCACCCACCGGGCCTTCGACCTGGCCGCCCGCACCGTGCAGCCGGTGGTGCTGGCCATCCCCTACGACTGCGCCACCGCCGCCCTGACCGAGCCGGTGGACCTGGAGCCGCTGCCGGCCAAG
>NZ_LDNX01000128.1:0-21215 GCF_001027955.1 Kocuria sp. SM24M-10
GGCAGCGGCGCCGCCCGAGGTGGCCGATGCCGTGCCGGCCGCCGCCCCGTCCGGGACGGTGTCCTGCGCCGGGGCGGCGCCGGCGGGCACGGTCGCGCCGTTGCGCTGCTGGACGGCCTCGACGATCTCGTCGTAGCGGGGGCTGCCCATGAAGTTGTCCACGGTCACCACCGCGGCGCTGGGCACCTTGGGCCGGGCGCGGGTGGCCAGGTCCTGGTGGGTGACCACGATGTCGAATTCGTCGGTGAGGTTGGCGATGGCGGCGTTGGTGACCTTGACGTCCCCGAAGCCGGCGGCCTTGACCTTGTTGCGCAGCACCGAGGCGCCCATCGCGGAGGAGCCCATCCCGGCGTCGCAGGCGAAGACGATGTGGTGCACGGGCCCGCCTTCGGCCAGCTCCCGGGCGGCGGTCCCGCCGGTGTCCGCGCCGCCGCTGGTGCCGACCGTCGCGGAGGAGACGGTGGCCTTCCGGCCCTTCATCGCCTCCATCCGGGAGGTGGCCTCGGTGAGGTCGCCCTCGCCCTTGTCCCGGGAGGCCTTGAGGATCACCGAGGCCACCAGGAAGGACACCACGGTGGCCGCGGTCACCGCCAGGATCACCCCCACGTAGGAGTCCGAGGCGGTCTGGGCCAGCACCGCGATGATCGAGCCCGGGGCGGCCGGGGCGCGCAGTCCGGCGTCGAAGATGGTCAGGGTGAAGATCCCGGTCATGCCCCCGGCGATGGCGGCCAGGATGAGGGCCGGCTTCATCAGCACGTAGGGGAAGTAGATCTCGTGGATCCCGCCCACGAAGTGGATCAGCGCCGCCCCGGGGGCCGAGGCCCGGGCCGCGCCGCGGCCGAAGAACATGTAGGCCAGCAGGATGCCCAGCCCCGGGCCCGGGTTGGCCTCGAGCAGGAACAGGATCGACTTGCCCTGTTCCAGCGCCTGGGCGGTGCCCAGCGGGGTGAGGATGCCGTGGTTGATCGCGTTGTTGAGGAACAGCACCTTGGCCGGCTCGATCAGGATCGAGGTCAGCGGCAGCAGACCGCGGGTCACCAGGAAGTCCACCGCCGCCGCGGCCGCGGTGGAGAAGGCCAGCACCGCCGGGCCGACCACGAAGAACCCCACGATCGCCATCAGCGCCGCGAAGATGCCGGCCGAGAAGTTGTTCACCAGCATCTCGAACCCGGGCTTGATCTTGCCGTCCCAGATCGCGTCGATCTTCTTCATCAGCCACGCGGTGAGCGGGCCCATCAGC
Source organism: Kocuria sp. SM24M-10 (assembly GCF_001027955.1). NCBI lineage: Bacteria > Bacillati > Actinomycetota > Actinomycetes > Micrococcales > Micrococcaceae > Kocuria > Kocuria sp. SM24M-10. The sequence goes on from NZ_LDNX01000128.1 coordinate 1,241, forward strand.
ATCGCCCCGATGAACATCGGGATGTCGGTGCCCACGATCACCCCCATCGTGGCGATCGCCCCGACCACGCCGCCGCGCACGTCGTAGACCATCCGCCCGCCGGTGTAGGCGATCAGCAGCGGCAGCAGGTAGGTGATCATCGGGCCCACCAGGCCCGTGTACGGCTCACCCTCCGCGTTCTGCCCGAATCCGCCCAGCGGGCCGAAGGGGGTGAACCCGGCCTCGATGAAGAACGCGGTGATCAGCCCCCAGGCGATGAACGCCCCGATGTTGGGCATGATCATCCCCGAGAGGAACGTGCCGAAGCGCTGTACGTGCGCGCGGGCCGCGCCTGACCGGCCGCCCGTCGATGATGTGGTGTCCGTGGTCGTCGCCGTGGCCATGGTGCTGTCCTCGCTCTCGAGAGAGGCCGTGCTCCCTCCGTCGGATCGCACGCGCCCTGCGGTGTCACGGCCCGTCGGACGTCGACGGCCGGAACGTGCACAAATCTACACCCGGGTACCGGCGCTGTCTGCGATGCGCGGGGCCGTGACACGGCGCGGTCTAGACTGTGCTCGATGACCGCATCTACGCTGAGCGAACGCACCTCGCCCTTCGTGGAGCTCGACCGGCAGACCTGGTCGAGGCTCTCCCACGAGATCGACGTTCCCCTCACCTCTCAGGAGATCGAGAGCCTGCGCGGCCTCGGCGACCGGCTCGACGTCGCGGAGGTCCGCGAGGTGTACCTCCCGCTCTCGCGGCTGCTCACCCTCTACGACGAGTCGTCCAACCGGCTCAACGCCTCCACCAACGCCTTCCTGGGCGAGGAGCACGCCCGCACGCCCTTCGTGATCGGCATCGCCGGGTCCGTGGCGGCCGGCAAGTCCACCACCGCCCGCCTGCTGCGGGAGCTGATGTCCCGCTGGCCCTCCACCCCGAACGTCCAGCTGATCACCACGGACGGGTTCCTCCACCCCAACGCCGAGCTCCAGCGCCGCGGGCTCATGGACCGCAAGGGCTTCCCGGAGTCCTACGACCGCCGGGCCCTGCTCCGCTTCGTCGCCAAGATCAAGTCCGGCGCCCCCGAGGTGCGGGCCCCGAAGTACTCGCACCACAGCTACGACATCGTGCCCGGCGAGGAGGTCGTGGTCACCCGTCCCGACGTCGTGATCATCGAGGGGCTCAACGTGCTCGCGCCGGCCAAGGTGGGCCCCGGGGACCGGGCCGCCCTCGCGCTCAGCGACTTCTTCGACTTCTCCATCTACGTGGACGCCCGGCCGTCGGACATCGAACGGTGGTACGTGGAGCGGTTCCAGGCGCTGCGCTACTCCGCCTTCGCCGATCCCGGCTCGTACTTCCACCGCTACGCCGACCTCTCCGACGCCGAGGCGGTCGCGACCGCCACCGGGATCTGGCGGCGGATCAACGAGCCGAACCTCATCGAGAACGTGCAGCCGACCCGGGGACGCGCCCGGCTGATCCTCTCCAAGGACTCGGACCACTCGATCCGCCGCGTGCTGCTGCGCAAGAACTGATGCGCGCCCTCCGACGTGCCGTGCCGGGGCCCGGCCCGGCGGCCCGCGTGACCGGACCGATCGGCACGGGGCTGCTCGTGGCCGGGCTGCTCGGCGGATGCGCTCCGGGCGCCGGGCCGTCCGCCGGCCGCGAGGACTCCCCGCCGGGGAGCGCTCCCCCGGCGGCGTCGGCCCCCGGGCCGTCCGGCACCGAGGGGTCCGGCACCGAGGGGTCCGGCACCGAGGGGTCCGGCACCGGCGCGCCGGCGGGCCCGCCCTCCGACGCCGGGTCCCCCACGGCCCCGGCCGAGCGGCCCCGGCCGCCGGAGCTGGACGACCCCGCCTCCCTGTCCGTCGTGGTCAACAAGCGCCGGCCCCTCGTCCCGCCGGACTGGGCGCCGCCGGTCCTCGAGGACGTCGAGGGCCACCGGCTGCGGCCCGAGGCGGCCGCGGCCGCCCGCGGGATGCTCGCGGAGGCGCGGGCGGACGGGGTGCCGCTGCGGATCGTCTCCGGCTACCGCTCCTGGGCGCAGCAGCAGGAGACGTACGCCGGCTGGGTGGCGCGCAAGGGCCAGGCCGCCGCGGACGACGTCTCGGCCCGGCCAGGGCACTCGGAGCACCAGACCGGTCTGGCCCTGGACGTCGGCGAGGGCGGCGGCTGCGACCTGCAGGTGTGCTTCGCCGACACGGCCGCCGCCGCGTGGGTGGCCGAGCACGGGCCCGAGCACGGCTTCGTCGTCCGCTACCCGTGGGGCGAGGAGGCCGTCACCGGCTACTGGTACGAGCCGTGGCACCTGCGCTATCTCGGGCCCGGGCCGGCGCAGGAGCTCGTGCGCTCGGGCGCCGCCACCCTGGAGGAGTTCGCCGGGCTGTCCCCGGCCCCGGACTACGGGACGGGCGCCGCGGGCTGATCCGCCGCCGCGCCCTCCGGGGCGTCGCACCGGAGGGCGCGGCGGCGGGACAGGTGCATTGGGGAGGCGGCACCGGGGAGGCGCCGCTCAGGAGGTGACGCCGTGCGGGCCGCCGGCGGGTAGTCTGCGGGAATGCTCAAGGGATTCAAGGACTTCATCATGAAGGGCAGCGTGCTGGACCTGGCCGTGGCCGTGATCGTCGGCGCGGCCTTCGCCCAGGTCGTCAACGCCATGGTCGAGGCGGTGCTCATGCCGGGGATCTCCGCGCTGGTCGGCTCACCCAATTTCGACTCGTTCGCCGTGGTCTCCCTCAACGGCAACGACATCCGGTTCGGGGTGCTGCTCACCGCGCTCGTCAACTTCCTGCTCGTGGCCGCCGCGGTCTACGTCGCCGTCGTCCTGCCCATGAACAGGATGCTCGAGGCCCGCAACCGGCGCCTCGGCATCGACCCGGACGTGGAGGAGGCCGACGCCCAGGTGCAGCTGCTCACCGAGATCCGTGACGAGCTGCGCCGGCGCGCCTGACCACGGGCACGGGGACGCCGGAGGCCCGCACCGAGTTCTCGGTGCGGGCCTCCGGCGTCCGCGGCGGCGGCTCAGACCGTGAGGGCCAGCTCCCGCTCCACCACCGAGGCGAGGTACTCCGTCTCCGCCCGGGCGGCCTCCTCGGAGGCCGCCTCGACCATCACCCGGACCACGGGCTCCGTTCCCGACGGGCGCAGCAGCACCCGGCCCGTCTCGCCGAGGCGCTGCTCGACCTCCGCGACGGCCGCCTGCACCCCGGGGTTGGAGCCCACCGCGGCGCGGTCCACGCCGCGCACGTTCAGCAGCACCTGCGGCAGTCGGGTCATCACCGTGGCCAGCTCCGCGAGCGGCGCCCGGGTCTGGGCCACGCGCGAGGCCAGCATCAGCCCGGTCAGCAGGCCGTCCCCCGTGGTGGCGAAGTCGGACATGATCACGTGGCCGGACTGCTCCCCGCCCAGGTTGTAGCCGTGCTCGGTCATGGTCTCGAGGACGTAGCGGTCCCCCACCGCGGTCTCGCGCAGCTCGATGCCCGCCTCCCGCAGGGCGAGCTTGAGCCCGAGATTGCTCATCACGGTCGCCACCAGGGTGTCGCCGACGAGCCGGCCGGCGTCCTTCATGGCCAGGGCGAGGATCGCCATGATCTGGTCGCCGTCCACCTCCCGGCCGGAGGCGTCCACGGCGAGGCAGCGGTCCGCGTCGCCGTCGTGGGCGATCCCGAGATCGGCGCCGAGCTCCACGACGGCCCGGCGGAGAGGCTCCAGGTGGGTCGAGCCGCAGCCGTCGTTGATGTTCAGGCCGTCGGGCTCCGCGCCGATGACGTGCACCTCGGCGCCCGCGCCGCGGAACGCGTCCGGGGAGACGCCGCTGGCCGCGCCGTTGGCGCAGTCCAGGACCACGCTGAGGCCCTCCAGCCGGTGCGGGATCGCCCCGACCAGGTGCAGGACGTAGCGGTCCTCCGCGTCCGTGAGCAGGTGGATGCGTCCCACCCCGGCGCCCGTGGGGCGGCGGAAGTCACCGGCCTCGAAGACCGCCTGGATCTCGTCCTCCACGCGGTCGGGCAGCTTGCGCCCGCCGTGGGCGAGGAACTTGATCCCGTTGTCCGGGGCCGGGTTGTGCGAGGCGGAGATCATCACCCCGAAGTCGGCGCCCAGGTCCGCGACCAGGTAGGCCAGCGCGGGGGTCGGCAGCACTCCGGCGTCGTGCACGTCCACCCCCGACCCGGCGAGGCCGGCGGAGACGGCGGCGCTGAGGAACTCGCCGCTGGCGCGCCCGTCCCGGGCGACGACCGCGGTGGGGCGCCGCCCCGAGGGGGCGTGGCCGTGGCCCAGCACGATGGCGGCGGCCTGGGCCAGGTCCAGGGTCATGTTGGCTGTGAGGAGGTCGTTCGCGAGTCCGCGCACGCCGTCCGTTCCGAATAATCTAGACATCGCCCCCCATCCTACGTTCCCCTCGCCGCGGGATGCGTGAGGCGGCGCACGAACGCACGGACCCCGTCCGCGTCCGGTGGGCACCGGGGCGGACGGGGTCCGTGGGGCTGGGCGAGCGGGCCGGGCGGCCCGTCGATCAGCGCTTGGAGTACTGCGGGGCCTTGCGGGCCTTCTTGAGACCGGCCTTCTTGCGCTCGATGACGCGCGGGTCACGGGTGAGGAAGCCGGCCTTCTTGAGCGTGGGCCGGTTGTTCTCCACGTCGATCTCGTTCAGGGCACGGGCCACGCCGTGGCGCAGCGCGCCGGCCTGGCCGGAGGGGCCACCGCCGTGGATGCGGGCGATGACGTCGTAGGCGCCCTCGAGCTCCAGCAGCCGGAAGGGGTCGTTGACCTCCTGCTGGTGCAGCTTGTTCGGGAAGTAGTTCTCCAGGGTGCGGCCGTTGATGGTCCACTGGCCGGAGCCGGGGACGACGCGCACGCGGGCGACGGCCTCCTTGCGGCGGCCCACGGCCTGGCCGGAGACGGTCAGGGCGGGGCGCTCGGCGGCGACGGCGGTCTCCGCGGCGGGGGCCGACTCGGAGGTGTAGCTGCTCAGCTGCTCCTCGACGTCCACGGTGTTCTGCTCTTCAGTGTTCTGAGCCACGATTCTCCTCGATCAGTTCTTGTCTCGTAGGCCCGGAACTACTGGGCGACCTGGGTGAACTCGAAGGCCTGGGGCTGCTGGGCACCGTGGGGGTGCTCCGGGCCGGCGTAGACCTTGAGCTTGAACATCTGCTGGGCGGCCAGCTTGTTCTTCGGGAGCATGCCACGGATGGCCTTCTCCACGGCGCGGACCGGGTTCTTCTCCAGCAGCTCCGCGTAGGAGGTGGACTTGAGTCCGCCCGGGTAGCCGGAGTGGCGGTAGGCCCGCTTCTTCTCGAGCTTGGAGCCGGTCAGGGCGACCTTCTCGGCGTTGATGATGATGACGAAATCACCGGCGTCCACGTGGGGAGCAAAGGTCGGCTTGTGCTTTCCGCGCAGCAGCGTTGCGGTCTGGCTGGCAAGACGACCCAGGACGACGTCGGTGGCATCGATGACGTGCCACTGGCGCTGAATGTCACCGGGCTTCGGGGTGTACGTACGCACGTTAGTTTGCCTTCGTTCGGGTTCTCTCGGTGGCGCTAGTTGGGATCACGCCGTTTCTCGGTGTGCCGTCCGGGGCTCGGGTGAGGGCCGAGCTGCATCCGGTGCCCGAGACCCCGGTGCACCGGAGCGCCATGCGTCCTGCAACTGGACGGCGGATCCGGGTACACGTGAACCGAGGCGGGACACGCACAACAGCACCCCACGTTACCGGATCGGACGGGCAAAGACCACTCCGCGGCATACACCCGGACGGTGCGGCGGTCAATCCCGGTGCAGGGGGTCCCGGAGGGCGCGGGTGCGCTCGGCCCGCTCCCCCAGTCCGGCGTCGCCCGGGTAGCGCACCTCCTCGAGGACGAGGGCGTGCGGGGGCGCCAGCAGCACCCGCGCGTCGCGCACCCGGTCCGCCAGGCGGCGGCCCAGCCAGTCCCGGCCCTCGCGCCCGGCGCCCACGCGGGCCGCGGCGCCGACGACGGAGCGGACCATGTGGTGGCAGAACGCGTCCGCCTCGATGCCGAGCACCACCAGGCCGTCCCGGTCCCGCTCGACGGACACGGCGAGGACCTCCCGCACCGTGGTGGCGCCCTCCCGCGGCCGGCAGAAGGAGAGGAAGTCGTGCAGCCCGAGCAGCTCCTGCACGGCGGCGGCCATCACGCCGGCGTCCAGCTCGTCCTTGGTCCACCAGGTCAGGTGGCGGGTCAGCGGGTCGTGGCCCGCCGCGCCGTCGTCGATCCGGTAGCTGTAGCGGCGCGAGACGGCCGAGAACCGGGCGTCGAAGCCCGCCGGCGCGGCCGCGGCGCGGCGCACCACGACCGCCCCCGGGCTCTCCGGCAGGCCGCCCTCGCGGCGGCCGCGCCCCAGCACGTGGCCGAGCGCACCGGTGAGCCGGCGCTCGAGCGCGGCCCCGGGGTCCTCCCCGCGGCCGCGGGCGAGACCGTGCCACTCCTCCGGGGTGAGGTCCAGGTGCACCACCTGTCCGCGGGCGTGGACACCGGTGTCGGTCCGGCCCGCCACCACGACCCGCACCTCCCGGCGCACCAGCACGGCCAGGGCGTCCTCGAGGGAGCCCTGGACGGTGGGCAGCCCCGGCTGGCGGGCCCACCCGGCGAAGGGCGCTCCGTCGTAGGCCAGGTCGATCCGCACCCGCACGGGGGACTCGGTCATGGGCGTTCCTCTCGATCAGGGGGCGGCGGCAGGGCTCGCGCCCGGGCGTGCGGGGCCGGGCACGGCAACGCCGCCGGGGACCAGGTCCCCGGCGGCGTGCGCGGTGTTCGTCCGGACGGACCCGCTCAGCGCAGCTTCTGCGCGGCGGACCCGCCGGCCGGCTGGAAGCCGGCGGCCTCGGCGTTGGCCGGGGAGTCGAACCAGATCTCGGCGGTGGTGCCCGCGTACCAGCGCGAACCGGGCACGTGGTACTTCATCGAGTTCCGGTTGCCCTTGATCTCGAAGCCCTCGGGGGCCTCGCCGGACTCCAGCGGGGCGTGCGAGCCGGGGAACTCCGCCTCGGTGTTCTCGGCGGCGACCTCCGCGGCCTGCTCGGAGCCGACCTCGGGGGCCTGCTCCTCGGCGGGGATCTCCTCGGCGGCGACCTCGGCGGCGGTGCTGTCGGCCGGGGTGTCGACCGGGGCGGCGGGCGCCGGGGCGGCCTTCGCGGTGGCGCGCTCGGCCTCGGCCACGGTGGCCTTGGTCGCGACGGGCTCCATCACGAGCTCGATGACGGCCATGGGGGCGTTGTCGCCCTTGCGGTTGCCGATCTTGGTGATGCGGGTGTAGCCGCCGTTGCGGTCCTCCATCGCCGAGGCGATGGTGGTGAACAGCTCGTGCACCACGGACTTGTCGGTCAGCTGCGCGAGCACGCGCCGGCGGGCGGCCAGGTCACCGCGCTTGGCGAAGGTGATCAGCCGCTCGGCGTAGGGACGCATCCGCTTCGCCTTGGTGACGGTGGTGGTGATGCGCTTGTGCTCGAACAGCTGCTGGGACAGGTTCGCCAGCATCAGGCGCTCGTGGGCGGGGCCGCCTCCGAGGCGGGGTCCCTTGGTGGGAGTAGGCATGGTTGTTGATCTCCTGGAAGTTCGTCCCGCCCGGGCCGGGCGGCCGGTGGGACCTCAGCGGGAAGGACTAGTGGTCGTCGTCGTCGAACGGGTTCTCGTCGTCGATCGCGGCGGCGCGAGCGGCGAGGTCGAAGCCGGGGGGCGAGTCCTTGAGGGACAGGCCGAGGTCGACGAGCTTGGCCTTCACCTCGTCGATCGACTTGGCGCCGAAGTTGCGGATGTCCATCAGGTCCGCCTCGGAGCGGCCCACGAGCTCACCCACGGTGTGGATGCCCTCGCGCTTGAGGCAGTTGTAGGACCGCACGGTGAGCTCGAGGTCCTCGATGGGCAGCGCCATGTCGGCGGCCATCGCGGCGTCGGTCGGCGAGGGGCCGATCTCGATGCCCTCGGCGGCCGTGTTGAGCTCGCGGGCCAGGCCGAACAGCTCGACCAGGGTGGTGCCGGCGGAGGCCACGGCGTCACGCGGGGTGATGGCCTCCTTGGTCTCCACGTCCAGCACCAGCTTGTCGAAGTCGGTGCGCTGCTCCACGCGGGTGGCCTCCACGCGGAAGGTCACCTTGAGCACCGGCGAGTAGATGGAGTCGACCGGGATGCGGCCGATCTCCGCGTCGCCCGCCTTGTTCTGGGCGGCCGAGACGTAGCCGCGGCCGCGCTCGATGGTCAGCTCGAGCTCGAGCTGGCCCTTCGCGTTGAGCGTGGCGATGTGCAGGTCCGGGTTGTGGATCTCCACGCCGGCCGGGGCCGTGATGTCCGCGGCGGTCACGACGCCCGGGCCCTGCTTGCGCAGGTAGGCGACGACGGGCTCGTCCTGCTCCGAGGACACGGCGAGCTTCTTGACGTTGAGGATGATCTCGGTGACGTCCTCCTTCACGCCCTCCACGGTGGAGAACTCGTGGAGCACCCCGTCGAGCCGGATGCTGGTCACGGCAGCACCGGGGATGGAGGAGAGCAGCGTGCGGCGGAGGGAGTTGCCGAGGGTGTAGCCGAAGCCGGGCTCGAGCGGTTCGATCACGAAGCGGGACCGGTTGTCGGCCACGACCTCTTCGGAGAGGGTGGGGCGCTGTGCGATGAGCACTGATGTTTCCTTTCAGCGGGCATCCGCTATATGACGCGCGCAAATGGTGGAAAACAGTTGATGGGTGCGGACCGGTGCCCGGTCCTTCAGTCGGCGTGCCCATCGGGACCCCGGCGGGGTCCCGATGGGCACGCTCGCATCAGACGCGGCGGCGCTTCGGCGGGCGGCAACCGTTGTGCGCGCTCGGGGTGACGTCCGAGATGGAGCCGACCTCGAGGCCGGTGGCCTGCAGGGAGCGGATGGCGGTCTCGCGCCCGGAGCCCGGGCCCTTGACGAACACGTCGACCTTGCGCACGCCGTGCTCCTGCGCGCGCTTGGCGGCGGCCTCGGCGGCCATCTGGGCGGCGAACGGGGTGGACTTGCGCGAGCCCTTGAACCCCATCTCCCCGGCGGAGGACCAGGAGAGGACGGCGCCGGTGGGGTCAGTGATGGTGACGATGGTGTTGTTGAACGTCGACTTGATGTGGGCCTGGCCCTGGGTGACGTTCTTCTTGTCCTTGCGGCGGGGCTTGCGGGCAGCCGCTGCGCGAGTCTTCGGGGGCATGGATGTCTCCTACAAAGTTTTCAGGAAGGGCGGTGAAGAGTGGTGGTGGGCCGCTCGGGGGACCGTGGGGTCCCGGCGTGCGAGCGGCAGCCGGCTACTTCTTCTTGCCGGCGACCGTGCGCTTGGGACCCTTGCGGGTGCGGGCGTTGGTCTTGGTGCGCTGGCCGTGCACCGGCAGGCCGCGGCGGTGCCGGATGCCCTGGTAGCTGCCGATCTCGACCTTGCGGCGGATGTCGGCGGCCACCTCGCGGCGGAGGTCACCCTCAACCTTGTAGTTGTCCTCGATGTAGTCGCGCAGCTTCACGAGCTGGGCATCGGTGAGCTCGCGCACGCGCAGGTCGCCCGAGATGCCGGTGGCGCCCAGGGTTGCCAGCGCGCGGGTGCGGCCCACGCCGTAGATGTAGGTGAGCGCGACTTCCAGCCGCTTCTCACGGGGAAGGTCGACGCCTGCGAGACGAGCCATATCGGCGGTTCTCCTTGTGCTGTTCCAGAGGTCTGGAGCATCGCTGTCCGGTCGGTGACGTCATGTCCGTCCGCCGGTCCCCGGCCTCTGTACCGGGGGCGCCCGCCTGGATCTCTCCGGTCGGGAGCGGTGCCTTTCGTGGTTCCACTTGCGTGGGTGGTCGGGGCTGGTCAGCCCTGACGCTGTTTGTGGCGCGGGTTCTCGCAGATCACCATGACCCGCCCGTTGCGGCGGATCACCTTGCACTTGTCGCAGATCGGCTTCACGCTCGGTTGGACCTTCATCGCATTCCTTCGCGTCGTTCTCTCGAGTGGGTGCGGCCCGGACGGCCGCCGGTCCTACTTGTAGCGGTAGACGATACGACCGCGGGTGAGGTCGTACGGGCTCAGCTCCACCACCACGCGGTCCTCGGGGAGGATCCGGATGTAGTGCTGGCGCATCTTGCCGGAGATGTGGGCGAGGACCAGGTGACCGTTGTTCAGCTCAACGCGGAACATCGCGTTGGGCAGAGCCTCGACCACAGTGCCTTCGATCTCGATGACTCCGTCTTTCTTGGCCATATCCTCCGCTAACTTCAGGTGCCCCCCGCCGGGGCGGCGGGCAGGGTTTCGGGTGTACATCGTCGTTAAACGCCGCAGCGGACCTGTACGCGCGCACCATCACCGTTCGTGGTGCACGGTGAGGGTCGGCGGGGTCCGATGAGTGCGGAATCGCTGGAGCACAGACAACCAACAGAACACTCTACGTGATCGGGGGTGCCGCCCGCAACGCGGGAGGCACCCCCGGGGCCGCGCCGCCCGGGACGACGCCCGGGCCACGGCTCAGGGCACAGCTCGGACCACGACTCAGACCACGGCGGCGAGCTGCCCGCAGGCGCCGTCGATGTCCGAGCCGCGGGTGTCCCGCACGGTCGTGGGGATGCCGTGGGCGCGCAGGCGCTCCACGAAGTTCTGCTCCACGCCCGGCCGGGACGCGGTCCACTTGGAACCGGGGGTCGGGTTGAGCGGGATGGGGTTCACGTGCACCCAGCCGGCCCCCCGGGCGTTGAGCTTCTCCCCCAGCAGGTCGGCGCGCCAGCCCTGGTCGTTGATGTCGCGGATCAGGGCGTACTCGATGGACACCCGCCGGCCGGTGACGTCGTAGTACTCGCGGGCGGCGTCGAGGGCCTCGTCCACCTTCCACCGGGTGTTGATCGGGATCAGGTCGTCGCGCAGCTCGTCGTCCGGGGCGTGCAGGGACAGGGCGAGCGTCACGGGCAGCTTCTCCCGGGTGAACTTCCGGATCCCGGGGACCAGGCCGACGGTGGACATGGTGATCCCGCGCGCGGAGATGCCGAGGCCCTCGGGCGAGGGGTCGATCAGCCGGTGCACGGCGCCCAGGGTGGCCTTGTAGTTGGCCAGGGCCTCCCCCATCCCCATGAACACGATGTTGGAGACGCGCAGCGGCTCCTGCTCGGCCCGGCCCACCTTGCCGCCGCGCAGCAGGCGCGCGCCCTGGACCACCTGCTCGACCATCTCGGCGGTCGAGAGGTTGCGGGTCAGCCCGGCCTGCCCGGTGGCGCAGAACGGGCAGTTCATCCCGCACCCGGCCTGCGAGGAGATGCACATCGTCACCCGGTTGGTGTAGCGCATCAGCACCGACTCCACCATCGCCCCGTCGAAGAGCCGGTGCACGCTCTTGAGCGTGGCGCCCTGGTCCGCCTCGAGCGTGCGCACGGAGGTGAGCAGCGTGGGCAGGGCCTGCGCCACCAGCTCCTCCCGCCCGGCCGCGGGCAGGTCGGTCATGTCCTCGGGGGCCGAGGCGAGCCGGTCGAAGTAGTGCCGGGAGAGCTGCCCCGCGCGGAAGGGCTTGTGCCCGAGCTGCGTCAGGAACTCGCGGCGGCCCGCGAGGTCGAAGTCGGCGAGGTGCTTCGGCGGCTTGCCCCGGCGCGGCGCGGTGAAGGTCAGCTGGCCGGGTTTCGGGCGGACGGTGAGCTCGACGGGCGTCGCGGTCCGGCCGCCGGCCGGGCCGCTCTGCTGCGGTGCCTGGGTCACGGTGGTCTCCTCGGGGGGTCGTGGGTCGGTCTGCCGGGTCACGGGCGGTCCTCCGGGATCGGGACGGGGGTGACGCCGAGCGGCTCGAGCTCCGAGGCGCCGCCGTCCTCGGCCGTGAGCACCCAGATGCCGTCGGCGTGCAGGGCCACGGAGTGCTCCCACTGGCTGGAGCGGGCCCCGTCGGTGGTGACCACGGTCCAGTCGTCGTCGAGCACGCGGGTGCCGATCCCCCCGCGCACGAGCATCGGCTCGATGGCGAGGGCCATCCCCGGGCGCAGCCGGGGCCCGCGGTCGGTGCTGCGGAAGTTCAGGACGTCGGGGGCCATGTGCATCTTGGAGCCGATCCCGTGCCCCACGTACTCCTCCAGGATCCCGAACCGGTGCCCGGAGACCTGGCGGACGTGGTCCTGCACGGCCGCACCGATGTCGCCGACGTGCGTGCCGCCGGCGACGGCGGCGATCCCGCGCCACATGGCCTGGCGGGTGACCTCGGACAGCTCCGCGTCGGCGGGGTCCGGGCGGCCGAGCAGCACGGTGCGCGCCGAGTCCCCGTGCCAGCCGTCGACGATCGCCCCGCCGTCCACGGAGAGGATGTCGCCCTCCTGCAGCACCTGCTCGCCGGGGATGCCGTGCACCACGACCTCGTTGACGGACACGCACACCGCGGCCGGGTAGCCGTAGTAGCCGAGGAAGTTGGAGCTCGCGCTGTGCTCCTCGAGCACGGAGCGGAACACGGCGTCGAGGGAGGCGGTGGTCACCCCGGGCACGGCGGCCGCCACGGCGGCGTCGAGGGCGCGCGAGGTCACCACCCCGGCGCGCTGCATGGTGCGCAGCTGGGCGTTGGTCTTGTACTCGATCCGGCGGCGGCCGAACATGCGGTGTTCCTTCCGGGCCGCTGCCCGAGGTCGGGTGCTCGCGGCGGTCGTGGGTTAAACGTGAGACCCCCGGGGGTGTCCGGGGGTGTCACGGAGTCGGCGGTGCGGGGCGTCCGGTCAGGACAGCTCCGCCAGGATCCGTGCGGTGACGTCCTCGACGCTGCCCAGCCCGTCGACCTCGCGGACGATCCCGCGCCGGTCGTAGAGGTCCACGACCGCGGCGGTCTCCGCGTCGTAGACGTCGAGGCGGTGCCGGATGACGTCCTCGGTGTCGTCCGTGCGACCCTCCTTCTGCGCCCGGCCGAGGAGCCGCTGGACGAGCTCGTCGCGGTCGGCGGTCAGCTTGAGCACGGCGTCGAGCTCCTGGTCCAGCTCGGCCAGGATCGCGTCGAGCTCCTCCACCTGCGCGGCGTTGCGCGGGTAGCCGTCGAGCAGGAAGCCGTCCGCGGTGTCCGTCTCGGCCAGCCGGTCGCGCACCATCCGGTTGGTCACCGAGTCCGGGACGAGGTCGCCGGCGTCGATGTAGCTCTTGGCCTCCTGGCCCAGGGCCGTCCGGCCCTTGATGTTGGCCCGGAAGATGTCACCGGTGGAGATGGCCGGCACGCCCAGCTTCTCCGAGATGCGCACCGCCTGGGTGCCCTTGCCTGCACCTGGGGGGCCGATGATGAGCATGCGGGTCATGAAGTCTCCTTGCGGTCGGGAATGGCTGCGGCCCCAGTCTACCGGGCGCCCTCCCCGGGGACCGGGGCCGGGCTCAGCGGAGCAGGCCCTCGTAGTTGCGCTGCTGCAGCTGCGCCTCGATCTGCTTCACCGTGTCCAGCCCCACGCCCACCATGATCAGCAGGGAGGGCCCGCCGAACGGGAAGTTCTGGTTGGCGTCCACCAGCACGAGCGCCACCAGCGGGATCATGGACACGATGCCCAGGTAGAGGGCCCCGGGGAAGGTGATCCGGCTCAGCACGTACTGCAGGTACTTCTCCGTGGGCCGGCCCGCCCGGATGCCGGGGATGAAGCCGCCGTAGCGCTTCATGTTGTTGGAGACCTCCTCCGGGTTGAACGTGATCGACACGTAGAAGTACGTGAAGAACACGATCATCAGGAAGTACAGCACCATGTACACGGGGTGGTCCCCGGTGACGAGGTAGGTGTTGATCCAGTTGACCCAGCCGGGGATGTCGGAGCCGTCGTCCGGCATGCCGAACTGGGAGAGCATGCCGGGCAGCATCAGCATCGAGGACGCGAAGATGATGGGGATGACGCCGGCCATGTTGACCTTGAGCGGGATGTAGGTGGTGGTGCCGCCGATCGTGCGCCGGCCCACCATCCGCTTGGCGTACTGCACCCGCACCCGGCGCTGGGACTGCTCCACGAAGACCACGCAGGTGATCACCACGAGACCCACGGCCAGCACCGACAGGAACACGCCCCAGCCCCGGGTGCGCAGGATCTCGCCGAGGGCGGAGGGGAAGGTCGCGGCGATCGAGGTGAAGATCAGCAGGGACATGCCGTTGCCCACGCCCTTCTCCGTGATCCGCTCCCCCAGCCACATGATGATGGCGGTGCCCGCGGTCATCGTGATGATCATGATGACGACCGTCAGGACCGTGTCGTTGGGGATGATCGGCAGCGGGCAGTCGCCCAGCAGGGCGCCCGAGCGGGCCAGGGAGACGATCGTGGTGGCGTTGAGCAGCGCCAGCCCGATCGTGAGGTAGCGAGTGTACTGGGTGAGCTGAGTCTGTCCCTGCGCGCCCTCCTCGTGCAGCTCCTGGAAGCGCGGGATGACCACGCGCAGCAGCTGCACGATGATGCTCGCGGTGATGTAGGGCATGACGCCGAGGGCGAAGACCGACAGCTGCAGCAGGGCGCCGCCGCTGAAGAGGTTCACCATGTCGTAGACCCCGCCGGTGGTGGTGCCCAGGGCCAGGCACTGCTGCACGTTGCCGTAGTCGACGCCCGGCGCCGGGATGAACGTGCCCAGGCGGTAGAGCACGATGAGGGCGAGGGTGAACCCCAGCTTGCGTCGCAGGTCGGGGGTTCGCAACGCCCGTCCGAAAGCGCTGAGCACATGTCCTCCTAGGAACTGGGTCCGACCGGCGTCCGGCCGCGGGGGTGGGGTGGGGCGGGAGCTCGGTCCTGCGGTCCGCGCGCGGGCGGGCACGGACGACTCCGGTCAGTCTAACGAACCCGCCGCGCCCGGGGCGGCCCGGCGCGCGCCGGGCCGCGGGGCGGCCAACGGGTCAGGCCCCGCCCACGCTCGCGTGGACGGGGCCTGCTCCGACGGTGCCGTGGGCCCGGGCGTGCCCGGGCCCACGGCGCGCGCTCACAGCGCGGTGGTGCTGCCGCCGGCGGCGGCGATCTTCTCGGCCGCGGAGCCGGAGAAGGCGTGCGCCTTCACGTCGACCGCGACGGCGATGTCGCCGGAGCCCAGCACCTTGACGGGCTGGTTCTTCCGGACCGCGCCGCGGGCCACGAGCGACTCCACGGTCACCTCGCCGCCCTCCGGGTAGAGCTCGGAGAGCTTGTCGAGGTTGACGACCTGGTACTCCACGCGGAACGGGTTCTTGAACCCGCGCAGCTTGGGCAGGCGCATGTGCAGCGGCAGCTGACCGCCCGCGAAGCCCGCCTTGACCTGGTACCGGGCACTGGTGCCCTTGGTGCCGCGGCCGGCGGTCTTGCCCTTGGAGCCCTCACCGCGACCCACGCGGGTCTTGGCGGTCTTCGCGCCCGGGGCCGGACGCAGGTGGTGCACCTTGAGGGCGTGCACCTTCTCGGTGCCCGGAGCGGTGCTCCGGGTGCTGTTCTCAGCAGTGTTCTCTGCAGTGTTCTCTGCCATGGTTACTTGGCCTCCTCGACCTTGACCAGGTGGGCGACGGTGTTGACCATGCCCGCGGTCACGCCGTCGGCCTTGCGGACCACGACGTTGCCCGGCCGCTTGAGGCCGAGGGACCGCAGGGTGTCACGCATGTTCTGCTTCTGGCCGACCACCGAGCGGATCTGCGTGATGCGCAGCTCCGCCCCGTCGGGCTGGATACGCTTGCCGGACATCAGGCACCTGCCTTCTGGATCGAGCGCAGCAGCGGACCGGGGACGACCTCGTCGATCGGCAGCCCACGACGGGCCGCGACGGCCGCCGGCTCCTCGAGCTGACGGAGCGCCTCGATCGTTGCGTGCACGATGTTGATCTGGTTCGACGAGCCGAGGGACTTCGACAGCACGTCGTGGATGCCGGCGCACTCGAGCACGGCGCGGACCGGGCCACCGGCGATCACACCGGTACCGGGGGTCGCCGGGCGGAGCATGACGACGCCGGCAGCGGCCTCGCCCTGCACGCGGTGCGGGATGGTGCGGTCCTCGATGCGCGGGACGCGGAAGAAGTTCTTCTTCGCCTCCTCGACGCCCTTGGAGATCGCGGCCGGCACCTCCTTGGCCTTGCCGTAGCCGACACCGACCATGCCGTTGCCGTCGCCGACGACAACCAGGGCGGTGAAGCTGAAGCGACGACCGCCCTTGACGACCTTGGAGACGCGGTTGATGGTCACGACGCGCTCGAGGAACTTGTCCTTCTCCTCCTCGCGCCCGCCACGGCCGCCGCGGCCGCCGCGCTCGCCGCGGCCCCCGCGCTCACCGCGGCCGCCGCGCTCGCCACGGCCCCCGCGGTCGCCGCGGGAGTCCTGGGAGCGGTTGGCCTCGGTGGTCTGCTGGGCCCCGGTCGCCTCCGTGGAGGCAGTGCTCGCTTCGGTCACCTGGGTTTCCTTCTCGTTGTTCTGCTCGCTCACAGTGCCAGACCTCCTTCGCGGGCGCCGTCGGCGACAGCCGCCACGCGACCGTGGTACTTGTTGCCGCCGCGGTCGAACACGACGGCCTCGACACCGGCGGCCTTGGCGCGCTCGGCCACGAGCTCACCGACGCGCTTGGCCTTGGCGGTCTTGTCCGCCTCGGCACCGCGCAGGTCGGCCTCCATGGTGGACGCCGAGGCGACGGTGACACCCTTGGTGTCGTCGACGACCTGGACGAACACGTGGCGGGCCGAGCGGTTGACGACCAGGCGCGGGCGGGCGGCCGTGCCGGCCAGGTGCTTGCGCACCCGGACGTGGCGGCGGCTGCGCGCGGCGCCCTTGGACTTGCCCTTGATCTTCAGAGCCATGATTACTTACCAGCCTTTCCGGCCTTGCGGCGGATCTGCTCGCCGGCGTAGCGCACGCCCTTGCCCTTGTAGGGCTCGGGGGCGCGCAGCTTGCGGATCTTCGCGGCGACCTCGCCGACCTGCTGCTTGTCGATGCCGTTGACCGAGAGCTTGTTGACGCCCTCGACGGTGAACGAGATGCCGTCCGGGGCCTTGAAGGTGATCGGGTGGCTGTAGCCGAGCGCGAACTCGAGGTCCTGGCCCTTGGCCTGCACGCGGTAACCGGTGCCGACGATCTCGATGCCCTTGGTGTAGCCCTGGGTGACGCCCTGGATCATGTTGGAGATCAGGGTGCGGGTGAGCCCGTGCAGCGAACGGGACTCGCGCTCGTCGTTGGGGCGGGTGACGGTGAGGGTGCTGTCCTCGAGCGCGACGGTGATCGGGCTGGCAACGGTGTGCTGCAGCTCGCCCTTGGCGCCCTTGACGGAGACGACGTTGCCGTCGATCTTGATCTCCACACCGGCCGGCACAGAGATGGGGAGACGTCCGATACGTGACATGTTCTCTTCCTTTCTGTTCCGGGTTACCAGACGTACGCGAGGACTTCGCCGCCCACGCCCTTCTTCGCGGCCTGCTTGTCGGTCAGCAGCCCGGAGGAGGTGGACAGGATGGCGATGCCCAGGCCGCCCAGGACCTTGGGGAGGTTGGTGGACTTGGCGTAGACGCGCAGGCCCGGCTTGGAGATGCGACGGACGCCCGCGATGGAGCGCTCCCGGTTGGGACCGAACTTCAGGGACAGCGTCAGGGTCTTGCCGACCTCGGCCGCCTCTTCCTTGTAGTCCGCGATGTAGCCCTCGGTCTTGAGGATGTCCGCGACCCGGGCCTTGAGCTTCGAGTACGGCATGCTCACGGAGTCGTGGTAGGCGGAGTTGGCGTTGCGCAGACGCGTCAGCATGTCCGCGACAGGATCTGTCATTGTCATTTGGGGGCACGTGCCCTTCCTCGTCCCGGTTTCCGCCGGCGCCGTGGGGCGCGCGAGCAGACCTGGAACGTAGCGAGATTAGTTGGTCTTGAAGGGGAAACCGAGCGCCTTCAGCAGCGCGCGGCCCTCGTCGTCGGTCTTCGCGGTGGTGACCACCGTGATGTCCATGCCGCGGACGCGGTCGATGCGGTCCTGGTCGATCTCGTGGAACATCGACTGCTCGGTCAGGCCGAAGGTGTAGTTGCCGTTGCCGTCGAACTGGCGGTCGGACAGACCGCGGAAGTCGCGGATGCGCGGCAGGGCCAGGGTGACGAGACGGTCGAGGAACTCCCACATGCGGTCGCCGCGCAGCGTGGTGTGCGCGCCGATCGGCATGCCCTCGCGCAGCTTGAACTGCGCGATGGACTTCTTCGCCCGGGTCACGAGCGGCTTCTGGCCGGTGATCGCGGTGAGGTCGCGGACCGCGCCGTCGATCAGCTTCGAGTCCTTGGCGGCGTCACCGACGCCCATGTTCACGACGACCTTGACGACGCGCGGGATCTCCATGACGTTGCCGTAGCCGAACTGCTCCTGCAGCGCGGGGACGACGGTCTCGCGGTACTTGTCCTTGAAGCGCGGGGACACGCTGATCTCGGTGGTTTCGCTCATCACAGATCCTTGCCGGTGCTCTTGGAGACGCGGACACGGACGGTCTTCTGGCGTCCGTCGCGCTCCACGGTCTCGGTGCGGTAGCCGATGCGGGTCGGCTTGTTGGTCTCCGGGTCCACGAAGGCCACGTTGGACACGTGGATCGGGGCCTCGACCTTCTCGATGCCGCCGGCTTCGCCCTGCATGGAGGCCTTGCGGTGGCGGGTGACCACGTTGACGCCCTCGACGAGCACGCGGGAGGTCTCGGGGAACACGCGCAGGACCTTGCCCTGCTTGCCCTTGTTGTCCTTGCTGCCGGAGATGACCTGCACCAGGTCGCCGGTCTTGATCTTGAACTTCGCCATGGTCAGAGCACCTCCGGGGCCAGCGAGATGATCTTCATGAACTTCTTGTCGCGCAGCTCTCGGCCCACGGGGCCGAAGATGCGAGTACCACGGGGGTCCCCGTCGTTCTTCAGGATCACTGCGGCGTTCTCGTCGAACTTGATGTAGGAACCGTCCGGACGACGGCGCTCCTTCTTGGTGCGGACGATGACGGCCTTGACGACGTCGCCCTTCTTCACGTTGCCGCCGGGGATCGCGTCCTTGACGGTGGCGACGATGATGTCGCCGATGCCTGCGTAGCGACGTCCGGATCCACCGAGAACACGGATGGTGAGGATTTCCTTCGCACCCGTGTTGTCGGCGACCTTCAGTCGCGACTCCTGCTGAATCACTGATTACTCCTGTCGTCACGCCGGTTCCAACACCGATCGAGAGCACGGTGCGGGCCTTGCGGAACAGCTTGTCGGATGATGTGCCCTCCCCCGGCGTCGCACGCCGGACCGGGCCCAGCCCTCCATGCCAGGAGCATCTGAACCCGCCACCAGGCGGCGCGGAGGCGCCCTGCACGCGGTCATTATGCGCTGGCACGAAGAGCTGTGGGGTGCACGGGCAGACAAAAACGCCCATACAAGCTCACCAGCTTAGCACAGACGCCGCAGCGCCCGGGCCGCCGGGGAACGGCGGCGGCCCGCCCCTCGCACGGAGGGACGGGCCGTCGCCGCGGTGGCCGGCTCGGTGGAGCCGGTCCGGTCTACTTCGCCTTCTCGATGATCTCCACGATCCGCCACCGCTTGGAGGCGGACAGCGGCCGGGTCTCGGCGATCAGCACGAGGTCGCCGACGCCGGCGGCGTTCTGCTCGTCGTGGGCCTTGACCTTCGACGAGCGGCGCATGACCTTGCCGTACAGGGCGTGCTTGACGTTGTCCTGCAGCTGCACGACGACGGTCTTGTCCATCTTGTCGGAGACCACGTAGCCGCGGCGGCTCTTGCGGTCACCGCGCTCGGGGGCCTGCTCGGCCCCGTTGTTGATCTGCTCGGTCACTTGGCGTCCTCCTCGGAGGTGGTCTCGGCGGTGGTCTCGGCGGAGCCCGCCTGGGGCCGGATGCCGAGCTCGCGCTCGCGCAGCACCGTGTAGATGCGGGCGATGTCGCGCTTGACCGCCTTCAGGCGGGCGTTGTTCTCGAGCTGACCGGTTGCGGACTGGAAACGGAGGTTGAACAGCTCCGTCTTGGCCTTGCGCAGCGCCTCACCCAGAGAGTCCTTGTCGAGGGCCGCGAGGTTCTCGATGCTGAGATCCTTGGATCCAACAGCCATTCTCATTCACCACCTTCGCGACGCACGATGCGTGCCTTCATCGGGAGCTTGTGGATCGCCAAGTGA